>NZ_JBFAET010000204.1:0-15728 GCF_040642095.1 Streptomyces sp. NPDC020362 | reverse complement strand
GGCCGGAACCCGGTGACCCGGATTCACCGGGCCGCGCGGGCGCTGCGCCGCGGCGTCACCGGCGTCACCGGCGTCACCGGTGCGACCAGTGTGACCGGCGTCCTCCGTCACCGCCGCCCGTCGTCGGGGTGGTGCGGCGCGTACCGTGCCGCGATCCAGTGGTGCACGACCGCCACGGGCACACGGCTGTCGGCGGCGATCACGTGCTCGGGTATGCCGGTGAGCCAGGCGGCGAGTGCGGCCCTGCGGAGGCAGGCGGTGCGGACGGCGAGCCCGGCCCGCAGGGCGCTCGCGGAGCCGGCGGTCAGCCTCGGGGCGTCCTCCGCCAGTTGGCGGGCGGCCCGGCGGACGGCGTGGCGGGCGCGACGGGTGTCGAGGTCGTTCATGCCGCTGCCTCCCGCTCCGGGTCGAGGGCCGTGTCGTCCGGGTGCCGGTGCAGGTCGCGGACGCCCGGCCCCGGGGACAGGCGGGCGATCGGCTGCTCCAGGGCGCGGGCGGGGTCACCGTTCAGCGGGACGGCGGCCCGCAGGCTGGTGCCCCCCTCGCCGTCGCGCCGCCCCCTGAGGCCGGTGGGCGCGAGCCCGTCGCCCGCGAGGGCCTGCGACAGCAGCGCCCGGACATGCGTCCGGTCGCCCCGCTCGCACCAGAGGTGGACGGTGGCGCGGACGTCCTCGTTGTCGGGGTCGCGCTGCGGAACGCGGTCGATCATCCGGCCCGCGGGGCGCAGCATCAGGCGCACGGCGAGCACGCCGGACGTTCCGATGAGGCACAGCACCAGCCGGCCGGAGGCGGCGAGGACACCGATGGCGGCCGAACACCACAGGGTGGCCGCCGTGTTGAGGCTGCGCACGCCGCCGCCGCGCAGGATGACGCCGCCGCCGAGGAAGCCGATGCCGGAGACGACGCGGGAGGCGACCCGGGTCGGGCTGCCGGCGTCGCCGACCGCCTCGCTGGAGAGGGCGAAGAACGCGGCGCCGACGGCCACGAGGGCGTTGGTGCGCAGTCCGGCCATGCGGGCGCGCCACTGCCGTTCGATGCCGATCAGGGCGCCGCAGGCGACGCCGGTCGCGAGACGCAGTGCGAAGTCGACGGTGGTCAGGTTCGCCATGGGAACCTCCCCTCGCCCCGCCGGAGCGGGACGGGTCGAGGGCATGGCGGCCACGCGCCCGGCCGTGGAGCCGGGGGTTACCGGATGCCCGAGGAGCAGGGGGACACGGGGATGCGGGGCCTGGTGCGGCCCGGACTACTGCTGCAGTCCATGTCGCTCACCTCCTCCTCGATTCGGGCCGGAGCCGCGCCTCCGGGCTCCTCGACACCCTCCCTATATTTGCATATTTACGCAATTAGCGCGCGCGAGGCGCCCCGTGTGTCACGGGCTACTCTCTTTGCATGGAAGCGCAAGTAGCGTCGTGGGACGAGGAGCGGGCCGCGCGCTCGGTGGCGGTGCTCAAGGCGGTCGCCGACCCGTCGCGCCACCGGCTGCTGTGGGCGCTGAGCGAGCGGGAGCTGCCGGTCGGCTCGCTGGCCGAACTGATCGAGGCGCACGTCGCGGCCACTTCCCAGCACCTGGCGAAGCTGCGCGCGGCCGGACTGGTCACGTCGCGGCGGGAGGGCACCCGCATCTTCTACCGGGCCGCCGGCCCGCAGGTGCGGGCGCTGCTGGAGAGTGCGGTGCTGGCCGCGGACGCGGCCGCCCGGGGCGTCCCGGCGGAAGAAGCAGGACGGGCGGCTGTCGCAGCCGTCGGGCAGACGGCCGCCGTGCAGGAGCGGCGCGCCCCCACGCGGGTGGCCGGGGTCCGGCGGACGGCCACGGGCCACTGACACCTCCGGCTGCACTCCCGGCTCCGTCGTGCCCCGCGGCAGTGGCCGCCAGGCGCAGGTCGTCGTGCTCGTCGAGGTGGTACTCCTGCGGCTCGGCGTCGTAGGGGAGCGCGGGCTTGCCCGAGCCCGACTTGCCGAGCAGGGCGACGACTTGACCGGCGCGGACCTGCAGATCGATGCCGGACGGGACGGGCAGTCCGCCGTCGGCGCCGGCGTACGACTTGGTCAGGCCGACAGCCTCCAGCAGCAGTTCGCCGTCGGCGGGACGGCGGGACGGCGGGACGGCGGGACGGCGGGACGGCGGGGCCGCTCGGCCGTGAGGTGGGCGAGGCCGGCCCGGCCACGCGCACGGCGCGCACCGGACCCGACCCCACGAGTGCGCCTCTTGTTGCGTCGATATGCAAATAGGCGGGGTGTGCGTCCGAGTGCGCCGCGTTCCCGGACATCACGGCGCCGCCGGGTGAGGACGCCGCGCCGTGCGGGCAGGGCGTCCGGGGGACTCGGCGCCGCCGGTCACCACCTGCTGTCCGCGGCGACCTGGGCGAGGGTGCGGCCGGTGCGGACCGAGCGGGCGCGCCGGGGATCGGGGGTGCTGTGGCCCGCCGCCCGGGCCGGGCCCTTGCGCACCAGCAGCCAGGCCTCCTCCTCGTCCTGGCCGCTGCGGAAGCGGGTGAGGGCGTAGTCGCCGTGCAGCTTGGTGCCGTGCAGCCGGAAGGTGGCGTGCCCGAGTGCGAGGGACTGGGCGAAGTCGACCGGACGCCCCGTGCGGTCATGGCTGAGGGGCTCGTAGGTGCCGTTGTCCCAGACGATCACGGTGCCGCCCCCGTACTCGCCCCTCGGGATCACGCCCTCGAAGTCCTCGTACTCCAGCGGGTGGTCCTCGGTGGGCACGGCCAGCCGCCTGTCCGCGGGATCCGTGGACGGACCCTTCGGGACGGACCAGGACTTCAGCACGTCGTCCACCTGGAGCCGGAAGTCGAAGTGCATCCGGCGCGCGTCGTGGATCTGCACCACGAACCGAGGCTCCCCGCCCGCGGACTCGGCCGCCCTCCCCGACGGCTCGCCGGTCCGCTCGAAGTCGCGCTTGCCGCGGTAGGTCAGCAGCCGGTCCTCCTCCGCCACCAGCGGCTCCCTTCCGTGCGGTCCGCCTCACGGGCCCCCGAGTACCCCGGGACCGGCCCTTCAGCCGCCGATGCCGTCCAGCTCCGTCACCGTGTCCTGCGGGAGGACCAGCGCGGCCGCGGCGATGTTCTCGCGCAGGTGCTGAGGGGACGAGGTGCCGGGGATGACCGCGATGTTCGGGGAGCGGCGCAGCAGCCAGGCCAGGGCGACCTGCTGCGGCGAGGCTCCCAGCCGGGCCGCGGCCTTCGACAGCGTCTCCGACTGCAACGGCGTGAAACCGCCGAGCGGGAAGTACGGCACGAAGGCGATGTCCTGTGCCGCCGTCCGCTCCACCAGGGCGTCGTCCTGCCGGTTGGCGAGGTTGTACAGGTTCTGCACCTCGACCACGGGTGCGATCGCCCGCGCCTCCTCCAGCTGGGCCAGGGACGCGGTGCTCAGCCCGAGGTGACGGACGAGGCCCTGCTGCCGCAGCTCCGCCAGGGCGCCGAACTGCTCGGCGACGGAGTCCTCGTTCGGGGTGTCCATGTCGCCCAGCCGCAGATTGACCACGTCCAGCGTCTCCACGCCGAGGCTGCGCAGGTTGTCGTACACCTGCGCCTTCAGGTCCTCGGGGTGCCGGGAGACGATCCAGCTGCCGTCGGCTCCCCGCCGGGCACCGACCTTGGTGACGACGTGCAGGCCGTCCGGGTAGGGGTGCAGGGCCTCCCTGATGATCTCGTTGACGACCACGGGGCCGTAGAAGTCGGCGGTGTCGATGTGGGTGATGCCCGCCTCCACCGCCGCGCGGAGCACCGCAACGGCCCGCGCCCGGTCATTCGGCGGGCCGAAGACGTGCGGCCCCGCCAGCTGCATGGCGCCGTAGCCGATGCGGGTCAGGGCCAGACCGTGCGCCGGGGTGACGGTGCCGCCGAGCTGTTCAGTCATGTCGTACCTCTCGTGATGTGCCGGGCCACCGGTGCCTTCGGTGGCCTCTCTCCACGGTGCGACGGACGCTCCCCGGGCGGCAGTGCCCCCGCGTTCCTGGGAGCGGCAGGGACAGTCACCGTCAACGGCACGGCCGTACGGTGGTGTCATGGACGGTACGAACGCGCTCGGCGAGTTCCTGCGCGCCCGCCGGGCGCAGGTCCGGCCCGAGGACGTGGGGCTGCCCGGCTCGGGCCTGCGCCGGGTGCCGGGGCTGCGCCGCGAGGAGGTCGCGATGCTCTCCGGCATCAGCTCCGACTACTACCTGCGCCTGGAGCAGGGCCGCGACCGCAACCCGTCCGCGCAGGTCCTCCAGGCGATCGCCCGCGTGCTGCGGCTGGACGCCGACGCCACCTCCCACCTCCTCGGCCTGGCCCAGGACCGCCCCGCGGGCGCACGCCGCCCGTCCCGCGCCGGGGCGGCACGCCGCCCGGAAAAGGTGTCCTCCAGCCTCCTCCAGCTGATCGACGGCTGGCCCCGCAACCCCGCCTACATCCAGAACCGGTACACCGAGTGCCTCGCCGCCAACACCCTGGCCACGGCCCTCACCCCGAACTACACGCCCGGCGTCAACCTGCTGCGGGCCGTCCTCCTCGACCCCGCCGAGCGCGCACTGCGCCGGGACTGGGAGGACCTCACCGAGGAGGGCGTGGCCGCCCTGCGCGCGGGCGCCGGACTCGACACCGACGACCCCCGGCTGCGCGACCTGGTCGGCGAGCTGTCGCTGCGCAGCGAACGCTTCCGCACGCTCTGGGCCCGGCACGACGTACGGCCCCGGCGCGGCAGGGTCAGCCACCTGAGCCACCCGCAGGTCGGCGACCTCGACCTGCACTCGAACAAGCTCTCCGTGGACGGCACCGACGGACTCACCCTGGTCGTCTTCCACGCCGAGCCCGGCAGCCGCAGCGCCGAACTCCTCGACATCCTCGGCAGCCTTGCCGCGCCCCGGTCCGGCGCCCCGAAGGAACACGCCGAGGAGGGGTGACCGGCCACGGCGGGACGGTTCCTCGCCCGTGCCGCCCGTGCCGCCCGCGGCGTCGAGCGCCGTCACCCGGGGACGAGAGATGCCGGGACCGCGAGCCGACCCTGCCCTGTCGCCAACACGCCCCACGACTGCCACGATCTTTGCAGAGCCCGTACGGACGACCTTCGGAGCGCGCATGACGACGGACAGGGGCACAGCGGCGCGAGCCGGGCAGGCGGAGCCGGTCGAGGGCGTCGAAGTGCGGCCGGTGGCCGGGCACATCGGCGCCGAGATCACCGGCGTCGACCTGGCGGAGCCCCTCGACGCCGCCGTGGTGTCCCTGATCAGGGAGGAGGTGCTGCGCCGGAAGGTGGTGTTCTTCCGCGGGCAGCGCCTGGACCACGCCGGGCACGTCGCCTTCGCCCGCCGCTTCGGCGAGCCGGTCGTGCTCGGCCGGCGCGGCAGCGCCTCCCCGGCCGGCGTCCCCGAGGTGGAGACCACCGCGGACCGGCTGGAGCTGGGCGGACGTTTCGGCATGGACCACCAGGAGTGGCTGCAGCGCCGCCGGCACACCCTGCTGCGGGGCTGGCACTGCGACCACGGCGCCCGCATCGACCCGCCGGCCGCGACCGTCCTGCGCGCCGAGACCGTTCCGCCGTACGGCGGGGACACCACCTGGGCCAACCTGGCGGCCGCCTACGCGGGGCTGTCGGCGCCGGTCCGCGCCTTCGTGGACGGGCTGCGCGCCGAGCACCGGCTCGGTGTCGGCTACCAGCCGCGGCCCGGCGACGACGCCTACGTCCGCCATCTGCTGGACCATCAGGTCGCCTCCGTGCACCCGCTGGTGCGCGTGCACCCGGAGACCGGGGAGCGGGTGCTGTTCGTCAACGGCTACTACCTGGAGCAGATCACCGACGTCTCCCGACCGGAGAGCGCGGCCCTGCTGGAGATGCTCCTGGAGCAGGCGGTGCGCCCCGAGTACACGGTCCGCTTCCGCTGGGAACCCGGCAGCGTCGCCTTCTGGGACAACCGGGCCACCATCCACCTGGCCCCCAGCGACAGCGCCCACCTGGGCTTTCCCCGGATCATGCACCGGGTGATGCTCGCGGGCGACGTACCGGTGGGCGTGGACGGCACGCCGTCCGAGGCGGTCACCGGCACGGAGCCGGGCCGCTGGTGAGTCAGCCCGCCGGCCGCCACCCCAGAGCCGGGCCCAGCTTCGTCGCCATGTCCGTGAGGATCTGGACGTAGTCCTCGTGCTCGAAGGTGAAGGGCAGCGCGAACGCCACCTCGTCGATCTCGCGGAACGCGGCGTGTGCGTGCAGCCGCTCGGCGAGTTCGACGGAGGTGCCGACCAGGTCCGGTGCGAACAGGAGCCGTGCCGGACCCTGCGGGGAGGCCGTCCGGGGCAGGCGCTTCGCCGCGTACTGCTCGTACTTGGCCCGCTGCCCCGGGCTCGCGGAGTCCGTGGGGATCACCACCAGGCCCTGGGAGACGCGGGCCGTGTCCCCGTCGGGGTGGCGGGCGCGGAACGCGCGGATGTGGGACAGCTGGATCTCCGCGAAGTCCAGGGGGCCTTCCGGGTCCTCGGCCTTGACGACGCTGCTGGTCAGGAGGTTCATCCCGTGCTCGCCCGCCCGGCGTGCCGAGCCGAGACTGGCGCCGCCGTACCACAGCCGGCGGCCGAGCCCGGGGGAGTGCGGCTGGACGACGTCGGAGAACACCTCGAAGCCCTCCACCCCGCTGAATTCGGTGGCCGGCCTGCCGCGCACGAAGTCCAGCAGCCGCCGGACCCGTTCGTAGCCGAAGTCCTCGGTGTCCGCGGTGTCCGGGTACAGGGCCTCCTTGACCTGCTCGAAGTGCATCGGCGGGCCCACGCTGACCCCGGGGTTCAGGCGGCCGCCGGACAGGATGTCCACGGTCGCCAGGTCCTCGGCCAGGCGCAGCGGGTTCTCCCAGCCCAGCGGGATCACCGCGGTGCCCAGCTCGATGCGGCGGGTGCGCTGCGAGGCTGCCGCCAGCACCGCGACGGGGGACGAGATGCCGTACTGGAGATGGCGGTGACGTACCCAGGCGCTGTCGAAGCCCAGCCGCTCGCCCAGCTCGATGATCTCCAGCGTGGACGCGTGGCCGCGGCCCGGGTCGGCGGCGTCGAACAGGCCGATCGTGAGGAAGCCCAGCTTGCGCAGCGGGCGGTGGGTGGACGGCACGGGCTCCTCCGGCGGGCGTACGACGCTTCCCCTTCGATTCTGGCAGGCGAATGTGACAGCCGTGTGATCACTTCAGCGGGATGGTGATCTCGTCCTCGACCGGCGGATCCAGCTCCTGGGCCCGGTTGCCCGTCGCGGCGAAGCAGCGCAGCCGTACCGCCTCCGGAGTCACGTCCAGGCGCAGGAAGCACTTGAAGAACGGCGGGCTGTAGGTGGCGGAGCCGGGCGAGAACAACTGGGTGTAGAGCTTGCGCACCGGCAGCCGGAAGCGGGAGGTGCGGTCGGGGCGCCCGCCGGTGCCCAGCAGGCTCGCGACCAGGCGGGTGCGCCGGGTAACCCGGGTGTCCGGGCCGGGCGCCCGGCCCGGCTCGATGCCGAGCCGCTCGGCCACGACGGCCGTCGCCTCGGACTCGGTGAGGGCGAAGAAGCGGCGCAGGCGCAGACGGCGGCCGTACAGGCGGCTGTAGAAGGCCAGCGAGTCGCCGCGCAGCGGGTAGCAGCGGAAGTCCCGTTCGGTGACGTTCGCGACCGACACCCGCGGGATGGTGTGCGTGGCGTGCATGAACGCACCGCCGCCGCCCGCAACGACGTACTGGACGGTCCGGCCGTCCACGTCGACCGGGTAGCGCTGGTAGTTGTGGATGTCGCCGCCGATCGCGGCCACGTAGTGGTGCTCCGGGGCGCGGACGATGTCGTCGACCGTGCCGCCGCCCTCGATGGCGCAGGGGTGGTGCTCGCCGTCGACGTACAGCGGCGAGCCGGTGATCAGGATCTTCGGCTTCTCTCCGCGGGAGATCTCCCGCAGCCACGCGCCCTGTTCGGCGTCGATCGTGCCGAGCAGTCCGGTGTCGATGCCGACGATCCTGACCGGCCCGGCGTCGATCGCCCAGTACGGCCCGGGCTGCACGCTCTGTTGCTCCGGTGCCGATCGCAACTTCCGGGCATCGGGAAGGTGCTGACCGTCCGTCGGGCGCGGCCGGTGCCACAGGAGTCCGCGCCACCAGGCCCGGCTGAGCGGGCGGGGCGCGGGCTCGGGGGCGAGCGGCGGTGTGCCGGCGCAGAAGACGCGCATGAACGCGCCGAGGTCCTCGTACCAGTCGTGGTTGCCCGGTATCGCGTATATGGGAGCCGGGTAGTCCTGGTACGGCCGGAAGAACTTGGTGTCGTAGTCGTCCGCGCTGCCCACGGGATAGATCACGTCGCTCGCGATCACCGCGAAGTCGGTGTCCTGACCGGCTTTCAGAAAGCCCGGTACGACGGAGTACTGGCAGGCATCGCCCTCACCCGTGTCGCCGATGACCATGAAGGAGAACCGGTCCGGTACCTCCCGGCGGATCACCTTGTCGGCGGGTGCTCCGGCTTCGGCCTGCCGGGCCACCCAGCGGCTGCGGGTACGGCCCGTCGGATCGCCGAACCAGGACGCGAGCACCCCGTTCCTGGCGGCCCACAGGGTCCTCGGGTTCAGCCACGACAGCTTCTCCACGTGGGTGGGCATGAGTTGCTGGTAGGCGCCGGGTTCGGCCGAGCCCCAGCCGGCGCCCTGCGCGGTATCGCGTGAGGAGTCAGACACGCCGTGCACGGTAACAACGAGCCTGTCCCGCCCGGCCGGAGGGGCCCGGCAGCGGATACGGCTCCGGGTGCGGCGCTGCCGCCGCACCCGGAGCCCGCCGCGAGTCTGCGACCCGCCCGGGCGGATCAGCCCACGGTCAGGGAGAACGGCCCGGCCAGTACCGAATAGCCGTCATTGGCCAGGTAGTAGGCGTCGTACGTGCCCGTGCCGTGCAGCTTGCCGGTGGAGAAGGTCGCCGCTCCGGCGGCGTTCGGGGCGTAGGACCAGGTGAGCGAGGACTGCCGGCCGGGGGTGACGCCCGCCGGGTAGATGCCGATCCAGTTCTTCGCGTTCACCTGCGCAGCGGACGGCACCGAGTACCGGAAGGTGACGTTGCCGCCGTCGGAGACCGCGTTCAGGTCGCCGGTGAGCGTGGGCGCCGTCGCGGTGGACGGCGCGAACGCGGCGTTCAGCGGCGTCGCGTAGGTGTCGTTGCCGGTCAGCCCGGGCAGGCCGAGGGCCGCCTCGACGGTGCGGGCGATGCCGTAGTGGTCGTAGTGGGCCGGGCTGCTGGTCCCGGCCGGGACGGTGCCCTGCGACCCGACGACCGTCGTGGCGATGTGGTTGTACGCCTCGCCCTGGCTCTCGTCCCAGGTGAGCACCAGCAGGGAGCGCTGCTGGGTCCACGCGGGGGAGGACAGCACCGGGGCGAGGGTCTGCTTCAGCCAGCCGTCCTGCGTCTTCAGGCTGGTGGCGCTGCCGTTGCCGGAGGCCTCGCCGTCGTAGTAGTCGTCCGCGGCGATCCAGGAGAAGTTCGGCGTGGTCGAGGCCGATTTCAGGTCGGTGGTCAGCTGCGAGGTGTCGAAGAGGTGGGCGGCGCAGCGGGACGGATTCCCGCTGATGTCCGTGTAGTTGATGAACGGCGCGTCGTCGGGCTCGTAGTAGCTGTCGTTCGCGTTGCTGGTGTTGCAGGGCGTGCCCATGCCCTGCTCGTAGGCCTTCCAGCTCTTGCCGGCCGCCTCCAGGGTGTCGCCCAGGTTGCGCTGCGGGGAGTTGATGTTCGGCCAGTAGGTGGCGCCCTTGGCGTAGGTGTCGCCGCCGGCGACGGCGAGGTAGTTCTCGTCGCTCGGGTGGTAGACGCCGTGGAAGTCGTTCAGCGTCGCGCCCTGGGCCATCAGGCTGTGCATGTAGGGCGTGTCGGCCGGGTCGTTCATGACCTCGGAGTAGTCGGTGTTCTCCATCATGACCATGAACACGTGGTCGTAGCCGGGCACCTTCGACACGGGCGGGGCGAGCGGGGCCGGCGCGGTCACGGGGGTGTCCAGGGTGAGGGAGAGGTTGTCGAGGTAGCCGGTCTCGTGGGACGTCGACAGGAACTGCACCTCGACCTGGACGGAGCGGGTCCCCGCGGGGACCGTTCCGGTGGTGCTGCGGGAGAGGAACTTGGTGGCCTGGCCCCGGTCGGACGCGGACACCGTCGGGAGCTTGGCCGTCGTGCCGAGCGGGTGGCCGGCCGCGTCGCGGAAGTGCAGCCCGACCGCGACGTATCCGCTGTAGACGGTCCAGCCGCCGAGCCAGCCGGAGAGGTGGTAGCCCACGCCTCCGCCGTCGATGGCCGTGGCCGCGGAGGAGACGTCCACGGTCTGCGTCATCGAGCCGTCACCGAAGTTGCCGGGCCCGAAGAAGGCCTTGCCCGGGGCGTTGCCGTCGCCGGGCAGCCCGAAGGACCCGACGCTGTGGCACATGACGTCCGGCCCGCCGGCCTGGGTGGTCCAGCCGGGCACCGTGGTGGCCGCGGCCCAGTCGTCGGTGCAGTAACCGCCGGCCTCCGCGTCGCCGTTGACGATCAGATTGCCGCTGCTCCCGGCCGCGTGGCCCGGCGGAGCGCAGACGATGAGTGCGCCGAGGAGGGCGAGCAGCCCACCGAGGGATCTCCAGCGCATGCGCATTGGTGTACCTCGTCCCGTTGAAGAGGGTGTCGTGCGGGCCCTGCGGCCCGGCTGTGCACGATGAACGGGACATGGGTATCGGCCGGTGCTGTCGAACGGAAGAACCAAGGCCAAACTTGACCAGACAAGTTGGCGCGGAGTCGGTCGGGCGGCGGCGCGCTGCGGGGCATCGCCGGTCGGCACGGAGCCAGGGCGTCCGGCGCCCTGTGGTGTCAGTGCGGTGTGACCTCGTCGACGTCGAGGCCGCGGTCGATGCCGTGGGGGACGACGTTCTGCCCGGGTTCGGGGCGCAGGCGCGTGCCGTCCAGGTGGACCTCGACCCTGTCCGGTTCGAACGACACCATGTCGCCGATCCTGCCGACCTCCCGGTAGGCGTTGCGGTACGACCAGGCAGCGCGCGGTGCGTCGCCGATGTCGTAGTAGTCGCACAGGCCTTTGTAGGGGCAGAATGTCGGGCCTTCGGCGAGCCGCAGCCGGCTCTCGTCGATGTCGGCGCGCGGGACGTACCAGCGCGGGGCGAATCCGGACTCGTAGAGCACCACGGGGTGCTCCGACCGGGCGATCACGCAGTCGCCGAGCCGGACTTCGAGGGTCCGGGAGGCGGCGCGGATGTCGATGCGGTGGTACGGGTCCGCGGCGTGCCCCAGGATGCGTTCGTCCTCCTCGTAGAAGGCGTCCATGGCCCGCCAGGCGAAGGCGATACGGCCCCGGAGGCCGGCGGCGTGATCGGGGAGCGCGGTGAACTCCCAGGCGGCGCGCTCGGTGGTGCGCCCGCCCGCCCGTACCGTGTACCAGGCCGTCTCGCCGAGATCCTTGTGCCGGGTGACCTTGCCGGTGCCGACCAGGGCCTTCTCGTCGATGTCCGTGCGCGGGAAGTAGGCGACCGGGTAACGGCCCGGTTCGTGCAGGAGGACGACGTCCTCGCTGTCGGCGATCCAGGCGTCGTCGAACCTCACCCGCATGCGGCGGCGCAGCCGCTCGGCGAACAGCAGCCGCTCGGGCAGCGGGCCGGGAGCGAGGAAGTGTCCGACGGCGCCCGAGGCGAGGGGGCCTTGCTGCCAGGACAGTCCCATGGCGTGTCCTTCCGGGACGGGACGGTTCGGGCGCGTGGGTGCGCCCGAGGGGGGCGGTGGCTGCTGCCGGCGGTCGGGGCGGCGGGCGCCGGTCGGCTCCCGGACCGCGTCGGCACGTCAGACGAGGACGCGGGCGAGGAAGTCGCGGATGTGCTCGGTGATGGCCCCGAGGTGGCTCTCCAGAGCGAAGTGCCCGGATTCGAGCAGGTGGATTTCGGCGCCGGGCAGGTCCCGGCCGAACGCCTTGGCGCCCTCGGGGCCGAAGATCTCGTCATTCGCTCCCCAGACCGCCAGCAGCGGGACCTGCGCATCGCGGAAGTACCGGTGCACCTGCGGGTAGAGGTCCACGTTGCCGGGGTAGTCGCGGAAGAGCCTGAGCTGGATCTCGTCGTTGCCGGGGCGGTCCAGCAGCGCCTGGTCGTGGACCCAGTTGTCGGGGCTGACCAGGCTGGGGTCGGCGACTCCGTTCACGTACTGCCACCGGGTGACCTCGGAGGTCAGGGCCCCGCGCATGGGCGCCTCGGTGTCCGGCCCCGGGGCCTTGGCGTAGGCGAAGACGCCGTCCCAGAACGGCTTGACGAAGCCGTCTTCGTAGGCGTTGCCGTTCTGGGTGATGATCGCGGTGATGCGCTGTGGGGACCGCAGCGCGAGCCGCCAGCCGATGGGGGCGCCGTAGTCCTGGACGTACATCGCGAATCGGCCGATGCCCAGGTGCTGGAGCAGGCCGGAGGTGACCTCGGTGAGGGCGTCGAAGGTGTACGGGAAGTCCTTGGGGGAGGGCATGGCGGACTGCCCGAACCCGATGTGGTCGGGGGCGATCACGTGGTAGCGGTCGGCGAGCGCCGGGATCAGGTGGCGGAACATGTGCGAGCTGGTCGGGAAGCCGTGGAGGAGGAGCACGACCGGTGCCTCCCGGTCTCCGGCCTCCCGGTAGAAGACCTCCAGACCCCTGACGGTGGCGGTGCGGTGGTGGACTGCCGGGTCCATGTCTCTAACCTCTCTATCGCCTTTTAGTGGTTATACATCCAGTCGAGCATGTCCGCTCTACCCTGTCAAGGCGAATTTGGTGGTTAGATTGGGCTTGTGCGGACGGCAGTGCCGAGGCGCGGTACCTCCCGCCCGCAACTAGGATCGGCCCGAGTGCACCAGCACAGCGCCATGAGGGGTTGCCCCCGGTCCGCCACCCGCAGGAGGTCCGCGATGGCGACGCTGCTCTCCGTCAACGTGGGAATGCCCGAGGACGTCTCCTGGCAGGGAAGGGTCGTCCGCACCGGAGCGTGGAAATCCCCCGTGCACGGACCCCGGACGGTGCGCCGGCTGAACGTCGACGGAGACGGCCAGGGGGACCTGGCCGGGCACGGCGGCGAGATCCGTGCCGTGCTCGTCTACCAGCTGCAGTCCTACCAGTACTGGCAGAAGCACCTCGGACGCGACGACCTGACCTTCGGGATCTTCGGGGAGAACTTCACGGTCGACGGGCTGCCGGACGACGAAGTGTGCATCGGTGACCGGTACCGCATCGGCGAGGCCGAGTTCGAGGTCACCCAGCCGCGCGTCACGTGCTACCGCGTCGGCATGCGCCTGGGCGAACCGACCATGGCCGCCCTGCTGGTCGCCCATCACCGCCCCGGCTTCTACCTGCGCGTCCTCACCGAGGGGCGCGTCCAGGCGGGCGACGAGATCGCCCTGATCCGCAAAGGTCCCGAGGAACTCAGCGTCGCCGACACCGACGCACTGCTCTATCTCCCCGGCCGCGATCCCGCGATGCTGCGCAAAGCGCTGAACATCCCTGCCCTCAGTCCCGGTTGGCAGCAGTCATTCCGTGAGCTCGCCGCAGCCCGGCAGCCCGCACAGGAACCGGGATGGCCGGGCTTCAAGGCGATGCGCGTCGCCCGCATCGTCCCCGAGACATCCTCCGTCTCGTCGATCTACCTCACCGCCACCGACGACAGGCCCCTGCCCGAGGCCCGGCCGGGCCAGTACCTCTCCATCCGCGTCCCCGTGGGCGATTCCGGCCCCGCGGTGCGCAGTTACTCCCTGTCCTGCGCACCCACGGCCGACACCTACCGCATCAGCGTCAAACGCGAGGCCCATGGGAAGGTCAGCAACCGCCTCCACGAGGTGCTGCACTCCGGGGACCTCGTGGACATCGCGAGCCCCCGCGGAACGTTCGTGCTCGAGGAGGGCACCCGCCCGGTCGTCCTCGTCTCCGCCGGGATCGGCGCCACCCCCGTGCTCGCCATGCTCCACCGGCTCGCCGCCGTGCAGGATCCGCGCCCTCTCTGGTGGATCCACGTCGCCCACGACCGTGCCCATCACGCCTTCGCGGACGAGGCCCACGCACTTCTGGCTCGACTCCCCGACGCCCACGAGCACATCCACTACACCGCCGAAGACGCCGCGCAGGCGGACGGGCGCCACATCACCCGGGGCCGCCCCACCGCCGCATCCCTTGCCGCCATGGGCATTCCGGCCGACGCGGACGCCTACCTCTGCGGGCCGCCCGCCTTCATGGACGACCTCGGCGCGGGCCTGCGCCGGCAGGGCCTGCGTCCGGAGCGGATCCACACGGAACAGTTCGGCGCCCTGCCCGCCGTCAATCCCGGAGTGACGCCCACGAGCGCGGTCCGGCCGCACCGACCGCCCGGTCCGCCGGGCACCGGCCCCCTCGTCACCTTCGCCCGCAGCGGCATCACCACCCCGTGGTCACCCGCGCACGTCTCACTGCTGGATCTCGCCGAAGCCTGCGACATCCCCACCCGCTGGTCCTGCCGCACCGGGGTCTGTCACACCTGCGTCACCCAGCTGGTGTCCGGCGACGTCAGCTACACCACCCCGCCTCTCGAACCGCCCGAGGCCGGTACCGTCCTCGTCTGCTGCAGCGAACCGTCCACCGAAGTCGTGCTCGACCTCTGATCGGCCGAAAGCCGCGCACGGCAGTCACGGCCGCCCGCCGGCCGGAGAGCGGGTCCGCCTCGCCGGCGCGTGCCGCCGCAGGCCGCCCTTGCCGGCCGCCACAACCGCACCTGCGGTGTCCCTTCCGTATGCAGGACACCGGTACGACACTGCGAGAGCGTCACGGGCCGCCGGCCGGCCCGGACGGCATAGGGAAAACCCTCGAATGCCCGCCATGTGGCTGACATGTGCGGGTCAAGACTGAAATCCTCCCCCAACACACAGTTCCTCCACGGTGTGTTCACGGACCTCGGTCCCTGCACAGCTCAGCTCGTTCCGGGCAGCACACCCGTCTGCCCGGTCTGTCACCGGCCGCGACCCGGCGGCCGCAGCAGGAGGAGTACGAGTGAGACGTCATCCCCACAGACGGGCCACGGTCGGAGCAGCGCTGGTCTCCACGGCGGCCTTCCTCGCCGTCGGCATCCAGGCGGTTCCGGCGACGGCCAAGCCCGCAGGCCCCCACCCCAGCCCCCTCCGCACCGGAGGCCTGGAGGCGAAACTCACCCCGGCCCAGCACTCCGCGCTCTTCAAGAGCGCACAGCAGCAGACCTCCGCCACGGCCCGCATCCTCGGCCTCGGCGCACAGGAGAAGCTGGTCGTCAAGGACGTCGTCAAGGACAACGACGGGACCCTGCACACCCGTTACGAGCGCACCTACGCCGGCCTCCCCGTCCTCGGCGGCGACCTCGTCGTGCACACCCCGCCCGCCTCCCTGGCGGCCGGCACCGTGAGCACGACCTACAACAACAAGCACCGGATCAAGGTCGCCTCCACCACCGCGGCCTTCACCAAGTCCGCCGCCGAGACCAAGGCCCTCGAGGCCGCGAAGGTCCTCGACGCGAAGAAGCCCACCACCGACACCGCCCGCAAGGTGATCTGGGCCGGCACCGGCACCCCGAAGCTCGCCTGGGAGACGGTGATCGGCGGCTTCCAGGACGACGGCACGCCCAGTCAGCTCCACGTCGTCACCGACGCCACCACGGGCAAGGAGCTGTACCGCTACCAGGCGGTCAGGACCGGCATCGGCAACACCCAGTACAGCGGCCAGGTGTCGCTGACCACGACCCAGTCGGGGTCGAACTACACGCTGACCGACGGGGCGCGCGGCGGCCACAAGACGTA
>NZ_JBFAET010000203.1:0-15917 GCF_040642095.1 Streptomyces sp. NPDC020362 | reverse complement strand
CCGGCCTCGCCACCCCCCCCCCCACCGTTTCCGGCGACGACTACGGCGGCGCCCAGGGCCAGCACGTCCCCGCCGGCCTGCCGGCGGTCCACGACCTGGCCGGCGAGGAGGGCGTAGACCTCGCGCTCTCCCGCAGGGCGGACGGCCGGCCCACCCCCGTCACCGTCTCCCCGGCCGAGGTGAGCGTGTTCCCCGGACCGGGTGAGCGTCTTCCCCGGACCGGGCGGGCGCCGTGCGGTCCTCGATCGGCGGCGGCCTCCGCACCACTGGGCGGCCATCGAGTCAACGCCGGCTCTTCAGGGCGGCTTCATCCGGGAGTTCCGGGGTCACGGAATTCTGCACCGCGTGAGCGAGCGAAGACCGGCCGGGCGCGCGGGCGCCGGACTCCCCGACAACGGTGTCACCGCACCCGGGCACCGCCGGGCGCAGGGCGGTGACTTCGGCGAGACGGCGCAGGAGCGCCCGTTCGGCGCGGACGGCACGGTCCTCCCCCGCCACCGCCCGAAGCCGGGCCCGTACGAGCGCCGGGAGTTCGCGGACCCGGTCCGTATCCGCTGCTACCGGCACGAGGGGATCGTCGTCTCCAACCACCAGACCGTCCGCGGTCTGAGCCGGCTGGCGGCCACCTGGGCGCTGTCCCTGGCCGACGGCCGGATCCTGACCGGTCCGGCCGAGCTGCCCGATCTGCGGCCGGGCGAGACGGCCGCCGTGCCACTGCCCTTCACGCTGCCCCCGGACGGCGGTGAGGCCTGGCTGACGTTGCGGGTGACCACCGCCGAGGACGAGCCGTGGGCGCCGCGCGGGACACCGGTGTGCGCGCCGCGGGTGCGGCTGCGGGCGCCCGCATGGGCCGTGGTGCGCATCGACGCGGCGCACCGAGGGCTCGGCACGCCGTCGGGAGGCCCCGGCGCCTCCCCCGAGCGCCGCATCCCACCGGGCGTCCGTCGCCGGAGCCGGACCCTGGGCGTTCTGTGACCCCGCCTTCCCTGTCACGTCACCCCTCACGGAGCACACGTGTGTACGTCGCATGACCACAGCCAGGGCGAGGCCGCGCAGGCCGGCGCCGGACGACGCAGTTTCCTCAGGGCCACCGCGCTGCTCGGTGCCGCCGCCACCGCCGGGGTCGCGCTGCCGGACGCGGCCGAGGCGGCTCCCGCGGGCGCCTGGCGGCCCGACCCCGACAGCCGCCGCTTCACGCTCGCCGTGATGCCCGACACCCAGTACCTCTTCGACGGGCCGAGCATCAACCCCGCTCCCGTCGAGGCGTCCCTGCGGTATCTGCTGGAGCACGGCAAGAACGACAACATCGTCTTCCTCTCCCACCTCGGCGACCTCACCCAGAACGGTGCCCAGGAGGAATGCGCCGCCATCGGCGAGGCGTTCGGGATCCTCGACCGGCGGGGCGTCGGCTACAGCGTCCTGGCCGGCAACCACGACGTGCGGTCGTCGACGGACGACCAGCGCGGTCCGACGCCGTACCTGGACGTGTTCGGGCCGCAACGCCTGCGGCGCAGGCCGACCTTCGGGGGCGCCTCCGCGGACGGCTACAACACCTACCACCTGTTCGGGGCGGCCGGGCGCGAGTGGATGGTGCTGGCGCTGGACTGGCGGCTGTCGGCACAGGGGTACGCCTGGGCGAAGGACGTCCTCGCGCGGCACCCGAGGACGCCGGTCGTCCTCACCACGCACGAGCTGGTCGACGGGGACGATTCCCTGTCCGCGTACGGGCAGCAGCTGTGGGACGGTCTGATCGAGGACCACGACCAGATCTTCCTGGCCCTGAACGGCCACTACTGGCCCGCGGGCCGCGCGGTCCGCAAGAACGCGGCGGGCAACGAGGTGCACCTGCACCTGACGAACTACCAGAACCGCTACTTCGGCGGCGCGGCGATGATCCGCCTCTACCGCTTCGACCTGGACCGCGGCGTCATCGACGTCGAGACGGTCTCCCCGTGGATCCTGGGCCGGGCCGCCGGGGGCCTCAACGAGCTGGAACGGCAGGAGATCGAGCTGAGCGGGGATGCGGACCGCTTCTCGGTCGGCATCGACTTCGCCGCGCGCTTCTCCGGCTTCGACCCGGTGCCGGCTCGCCCGGCACGGCCCGCGTCAGAAATGCTGATCCCGGGCACGGTGGCGTACTGGCGCTTCGACGGCCACGACGACGGCACGGCGGTGACCGGCACCGTCCGCGACCTGTCCGGGCGCGGCAACGACCTCACCCTGATCACCGTCGGCGACTCCACGCTGGCCTGGTCGTCCGACCACCACCCCGACCAGCCCGGCCACGGCAGCCTGGAGTTCCGGGGCTACAAGTCCCCGCTGAGGGGCGCCTGTCTGCGCACGGTCGACGGGGCACCGGTCAACTCCGCCACATTCAGGGGCGGTTACACCATCGAGGTGTTCTACCGCCTGCCCGCCGACTGGGACGTCGCCCACAACGCCTGGTCCGGCCTGGTCAGCCGCACCGGCCGCAACGGTTTCGCCGGCCCGGTCACGGACGACCCCGACGAACCGCTCGCCACGCTGTCCGTCTCCGACGGGCCGGGCCCGCAGTGGGCCGTCCGTCCGCTCGGCCGGCGGCAGCTCGCCACCAACTGGGGCGACGAGACCGCCCGCGAGAAGTGGTGGCACCTGGCCGTGGTCAACGACGGTCGGCACACCACGATGTACGTCCAGGGCTGCCCCGTGGCCCGCAACCCGCACGCCCCCGCCGCCGGCATCGCCTCGGCCGGGCTGCCCTGGCTGCTCGGCGGCTACGAGTACGCGGGGAAGCTCGACCAGATCCTGCACGGACGGCTCGGCGACGTCCGGATCGTGTCCCGGGCGCTGCCCGTCTCCTCCTTCATGACCCACTGACCCCCATCACGAGGACCACCATGACCGAGCAGCAGCTGCCCGTCTGGGCCGACCCGGCGGTCACCCCCGCCGGCCTCGACGCCCAGGGTGTCTCCCGACGCCGACTCCTGCGCCGCGCGGGCCTGTTCGGCGCCGCGTTCGCCCTGGGCGCGGCGGTCACCCCGGCGTCCGCCGCCACCGGCCGGGGCCCGGGCGGCGAGGACCCGCACCTCGCCTACCTGGTCGGCGACCACCACGTCCACTCCGTCTACAGCCACGACGCCAAGTACACGTTCTCCCAGCAGGCCCGGGCCGCCGCCCGGTACGGCCTGGACTGGATGGTGTTCAACGAGCACTCCAACTTCGGGCACGCCCGCCACGGCGCGCAGACGGAGCACCGGGAGATCCTCAGGGCTCGCGCCGAGAACCCTCGCCAGCTGATCTTCCAGGGCCTGGAGTGGTACATCCCGGCCGCCGAGCACTGCACGGTCTTCGCGGCCCCCGGCCCGCACGAGGTCGACCTGCTCACACAGTTCGAGCTGGCCTACGACGGCAAGCTGCTCGGCTACGACAAGGGCGGCGCCGGCGACGCGGACACCGCCCGCAACGAGGCCCACGCCGTCAGGGCCCTCGAGTGGCTGGCCGAGCAGCGCCGAACCGGCTACGTCGACGACGTCCTCGTCCTCGCCAACCATCCGCTGCGCCTCGGCATCGACTCCCCGCACGAGATGCGCAACTGGCGTGACGCGGCCCCCGAGATCATGATCGGCATGGAGGGCGCGCCGGGCGCCCAGGGCGCCGCGATCCCGGGCTGGGGCGGCCCCACGTCGATCCGCGGCGAGTACCAGAACAGCCCGTCCGCCCAGTCCTGGGCGGACTACCCGCAAGAGGCCTACCTGACCTACGGCGGCTTCGACTGGGCCACCGCGACCGTCGGCGGCCTGTGGGACTCGATGCTCGCCGAGGGCAGGCTGTTCTCGATCACCACCAACTCCGACAACCACCGGACCGTCTTCGACACCTGGAAGAACGGCGACTGGCTGCCCGGCCAGAACTTCGACACCACCGGCAGGCTGCCCGACCCGGTCGACACCGGCACCCCGCAGCCCGGCAGCGACTTCTGGCCCGGCGAGTTCAGCCGCACCCACGTCGGAGTGACCCGCTACGGCTACCTCGCCGTGATGGCGGGCCTGCGTGCCGGCCGTGTCTGGCTCGACCACGGGCATCTGCTGGACGGGCTCGACGTGCGGGTGAAGCGGGACTGCGACCGGGGCCGGGGCGTCACGCTCGGCGGGCGGCTGCGCGTGGGCAAGGGCGAGAGGATCACGCTGTACGTGACGGTGACGACCGCATCGCGGGCCAACCCCCACGGCGTTCTGCCCCGGTTGGCGCACGTGGACGTGGTCCGGGGCGCGGTGCGCGGCCCGGTGACCGACCGGGACACCTGGCAGGCACCGGACACCAGGGTCGTGCGCACGGTGGACGTGTCCGGGCGCAAGGGGACGTACACGCTGCGCATCCCGCTGACCGTCGGCGAGGAGTCCTTCTACGTGCGGCTGCGCGGCAGCGACGGCAACCGGAACGGCGCCGGCTGCCGGGGCGCGGCCGTCGACCCGCACGGGCCGATCCCCCACGAGCCCGGAAACGGTGACCCGTGGGCCGATACGTGGTTCTATTCGAACCCCATTTTCGTAGACGTGGCAGGAGTCCGATGAAGCGTCATCTTCTCACCCTCACCGCCTTATCGGGTGCACTGGCGCTCGGCGTGCCGAGCGCCTCCGCCGCCGACGGCCCCCCATGGGCGCCGGCCGGGACCTCGTACACCGACACCCTCGGCGGCGGACAGGGGCTCGCGAGCCGGGCGGACGGGTCGCTGCTGCACCGCGGTCTGCTGGACATACCCCTGGACCTCAGGATCAAGGGCTGGAACCACGTCGGCGACCCGGACATCGCGCGCGGCTATGTCTTCGACGCCTACCAGGGCGCCGACACGGCCACCTCGAAGCTGTACGCGGTGACCACGCCGTCCGGGAAGCGGTACGACTACGTGCATCCCCTGGACCCGGGCGAGAAGGTGAACAACTCGTTCGCCACCGTCTCGCCCGACGGCCAGTGGCTGGTGTCGGGCGAGTGGGGCGACCAGAACCGGCTCCAGGTGTTCCCCGCCCCCCTGCTCAACCCGGCCACGCCGGCCACCGGCGGGTCGCTGGCGCAGGCCGGGCAGATCAGCCTGGACAAGCCGGTGCGGGACATCCAGGGCTGTGACTTCGTCACCGCCACCCGGCTGGTGTGCGCCTCGGACGACTCCTCCGGCACGCTCTTCCCGCAGAGCAGGCCGCTGCTCCAGGTCGACCTGGAGCACGCGCTGGACGGCAGGCCCGTCACCGGCGCGGTGACGAGCCTGTTCGGCGTTCCGCAGAAGAGCGTGTGCTCGGGCACGTTCGAGGCGGAGGGCGTCGACTACGACCCGGGCAGCGGCACGCTGCGGGCCGAGGTGATCGCGCCGGGCGTGTGCGCAGTCGCGACGACCGTGTACGCCTACCGGCAGCAGTAGGCGTACACGCGGAGAAGCGGAGACGGGGGAAGGACGGTGCGGGACGGCGGCGGGCGGGCCGCCGCCGTCCTTCTCCGGCGGAAGCGGGATCAGCAGTTGCCGGCGTCCGCCTTGCCGTCGAACCGGTCGCCGAGCCACTTCACCACGTCGCCGACCGCCTGGGCGTCACCGGTGAGGTGGTCGCCCACGTACGGGGCCCAGCGGGTGCGGATGCCGGCGTCGCAGTAGGAGCGGCGGGTGGCACTCGCGCTGTCCGCCGGGATCACCTCGTCCAGCAGGCCGCGGTACTGGTACAGCGGGAAGCCGATCTCGTAGCGGGCACCGGATCCGGGGGTGCCCACGCCGGTGCCCAGCTTGTTGGCGCCGACCGCGTCGCCCCAGGTGGTGCCGTCGGAGCCGTGCAGGGCGTAGATCTGGTCGAGGGTCAGCCCGTCCTTGGTCAGCTGCTCGATCCGCGCGAGCGGGAAGCGGCTGACGGTGCCGAGCGCGCACAGCGACTCGGCGTCCTTGACGGCCTTGCGGCCGGTGTCGTTGAGGAGGTCGTCGAAGGGCAGCTGCGGATGCGTGACGGACAGACCGATGAACGCATCCACCAGGAACCCGGCGAAGAACTTCCCGTCGAGGTTGCTCGCCACCTGCTTGAGGTCGGCGGGGATCCCGCCGGAGGCCACGCCGACGACGTTCAGTTCGGGGGCGTAGGACCGGGCGAGCTGGGCCGCCCACAGGCTGCCGGAGCCGCCCTCGGAGTAGCCCCAGATCCCGACCTCGGCACCGGGGCTCACCCCGGTGCCGGGCACCCGGGAGGCCGCGCGGGCCATGTCGAGGGAGGCGTGACCGGCCTCGGCCCCGGAGGCGTACGGGTGGACCTCGCCGTCCATGTATCCCTGGCCGTCCGTCGCGGCGACGGCGTAACCGGCGTTGAGCAGCGCGGCGATGTTCGGACCCTCGTAGGCGTCCTGGTACTGGCCCGCGAGCTGTTTGGAGAAGGCGCACTGCGGCCCGATGCCGAGGGTGCCCGGCACGAACGCGACCAGCGGCCGCTCGCCCGGACCGGTCCACGGCTTCTGCGGTACGACGACGGTGCCGACGACGGAGACCCGCCGGCCCCGCCCGTCGGTGGAGCCGTACTGCACCTTCCAGGCGTTGAGCGGGGGGCCGCCGACCACCATGGGCAGCGAGTCGACCCGGCGGCAGGCGACGATGTCGCCGGATGCGGCGGTGGCGCGGTCCGGAGGCCGGTAGATGTCGGCGTCCGCGGCGGAGCACGCCTGCGGCGTTCCGGCCGCCGCGGTCACCGCCGGCACCGCCAGCAGTCCGCCGAGCAGGCCTGCGGTGGCGAGCAGCGCGGCTCTCCTCGCCAGCGGCTTCCTCGGCCTTGGGGAGATCACCACTTCAGAACGTCCCTTCTGTGGGGTGAAGAGATGGGTGAAGCTGAGCAGGCCGAGAGGTTACGTAACCGTAGGTAAGCGCTGATAGTTAAAGGACGACGAACCGGTGGGGGAAGGCTGTGCGCCGGTGACTAGCGTGGTGGGGCAACCGGAAGCGGACCCGCCGTCGTCCTCCCGATCATCATGCCCATCACAAATCCGGCCGGGCCACCGGCCTCCCCCGTCGGCCAGCTGCTCGATTTCACCTGGACGCAGACCCGGGCCTGCGCCTTCGCCATCGCCCTGCTGTCCGGGGTGGCGGCATCGGCCCTGCTGCCACCGCTGCCGGTGGCCCGCTACGACCTCCTCGTCTGCTATGGCGTGCTCCTCACCCTGCTGTTCTGGCGGCGCGGCTGGGAGAGCGGACGGGACGTCGCCGTCATCGCCGCCTGCCACGTCACCGGTCTCGCCTTCGAGCTGGTGAAGGTCTCGCTCGGCTCGTGGAGCTATCCGGAACCCGCCGTGCTGAAGTTCGCCGGCGTCCCCCTGTACGGGGGCTTCCTCTACGCGGCCGTCGGCAGCTACGTGTGCCGGGCCTGGCACCTGTTCGACCTGAAGCTGACCGACTACCGGCCGCGGGCGACGGCACTGGTGGCCGCCGCCGTCTACGTCAACTTCTTCAGCCACCACTGGCTGCCCGACGCCCGCTGGCCCCTCGCGGCCCTGCTCCTGGCCGTCACTGCGGGCACCTGGGTGCACTACACGGTGCGCGGAGTGCGGCGGCGCATGCCACTCGCGCTGTCCTTCGTCCTGATCGGGTTCTTCCTGTGGCTGGCCGAGAACCTGGCCACCTATCTGGGCGCGTGGCGCTACCCGTACCAGCTGCACGGCTGGCAACCCGTCGACGTCGGCAAGTTCGGCGCATGGGCCCTGCTCATCAGCGTCACCTTCGTGCTCGCCGCGCTCGGCAGGGGGAATCCGGACACCGGATCCAGGCCGTCGGCGCCTTCCTGACCGGTGGCCCGTCCCTCCTCCGGGGCCGACTGCGCGTTCCACGAGAGCGAGGGTGGCTTCATGGGGTGAACTCCCCTGCGGCAAAAGGAGTTTCTCTGCTTTAACTCTTGACGACCGCGGGGGCGGGGAGCACATTGGCGACACCGTGAGAGCGCTCTCAATCTGCGATTGGGAGCGCTCTCACAGGACTCCCGCACTCTCCCGTACCCGAGAGGCCCTCCCTCATGAGCGAAACCTCCGGCATACCCAGACCCCGCGCCCTCCGTCGGGCCCTCGTCGCCGTCGTCGCCACGCTCGGCCTGGCCGCAGCGGTCGCGACGGCCGCCACCGCACCCGCGAACGCCTCCGCCCCCACGCCCCCGTCCGGCTGGACCCAGGTCTTCCTGGACGACTTCAACGGCCCCGCCGGTTCCGGCGTCAACACCTCCGACTGGCAGTACGACACCGGCACGTCGTACCCGGGCGGCGCGGCCAACTGGGGCACCGGCGAGGTCGAGACGATGACCTCCGGCACCGGCAACGTCGCGCTCGACGGCAACGGCAACCTGCTCATCACCCCGCGCCGCGACGCATCCGGCAACTGGACCTCCGGACGCATCGAGACGACCCGGACCGACTTCCAGCCGCCGGCCGGCGGCAAGCTGCGCGTACAGGCCCGGATCCAGATGCCGAACGTCACCGGCGCCGCCGCCAAGGGTTACTGGCCCGCGTTCTGGATGCTGGGCGCGCCGTTCCGCGGCAACTACTGGAACTGGCCGGGCATCGGCGAGCTGGACATCATGGAGAACGTCCAGGGCCTGAACACCGACTGGGCCACGATGCACTGCGGCACCAGCCCGGGCGGCCCCTGCAACGAGACCACCGGCATCGGCGGCAGCACCCCCTGCTCCGGCACGACCTGCCAGGCCGGCTTCCACACGTACGCCATGGAGTGGGACCGGTCGACCAGCCCCGAGGAGATCCGCTTCTACCTCGACGGCGTCAACTTCCACACCGTGAAGGCCAACCAGGTCGACGCGACGACCTGGGCCAACGCCACCAGCCACGGCTTCTTCCTCATCCTGAACGTGGCGATGGGCGGCGGCTTCCCGGCGGCCTTCGGCGGCGGTCCGGACAGCGGCACCGAACCGAACCACCCCATGGCCGTGGACTATGTGCAGGTGCTCCAGTCGGCGGGCGACGGGGGCGGCACCACTCCCCCGCCCTCCGGCAACCGGGACGCCTACAGCCCGATCCAGGCCGAGTCCTACGACAGCCAGTCCGGCGTCGGCACCGAGTCCACCACGGACAGCGGTGGCGGCCAGGACATCGGATACCTCGCCAACGGCGACTGGGCGCTGTACAAGGGCGTCGACTTCGGCTCCCGGGCGGCCACCCAGTTCTACGCCCGGGTGGCGAGCGGGGCCGCGTCCGGGGTGAGCGGGCTCGTCGAGGTGCGCCTGGACAGCCGCTCCAACGCACCGATCGGCAGTTTCGCAGTGGGCGACACCGGGGGCTGGCAGAGCTGGCGGACCGTCCCGGCGAACATCGGCTCGGTGACCGGCACACACGATGTGTATCTGACGTTCACCAGCGGCCAGCCGGCCGACTTCGTGAACGTGAACTGGTTCGACTTCGGTCACTGACCACAGCACCGTGGGTGCCCCGCGGCCGGCCGCGGGGCACCCGTGCACCGTCGGCCCGCCCGGGACGGCTGCCCGCCTCCCGGGCAACCCGATGTCCGGCCGGTCGCGATCGCAGCGATGAGTTTTCCCGGCCCGGAGAGTCGTCGTCACCGTTGACGACCACGCAGGAGGAAGACGTGACTCAGCTGCTGAGAGTCCAGAACTTCAACGTCTCGAGTGACGGCATCGGCGCCGGCGACGACCAGAGCCTCGAGAGGCCGTTCGGCCACGTCGATCCCGCGAGGCTGTTCGCGTGGGCCGGCGCCACGGCGAGCTGGCCCATGCGGACCGACCCCGGCGGGAGCAGGGGCCTCGACGACTGCTTCACGCGGGACTACGCACGCAACATCGGCGCCGAGATCATGGGCCGCAACAAGTTCGGGCCCCAGCGCGGGCCCTGGGCCGACCACGAGTGGCGGGGCTGGTGGGGCGACGAGCCTCCGTTCCGCACCCCGGTGTTCGTCATGACCCACCACCCCCGTCCTTCCTTCACGCTCTCCGACACCACGTTCCACTTCGTCGACGGCGACCCGGCCACGGTCCTCGAACTGGCACGGGTGGCGGCGAAGGGCAAGGACGTCCGGCTCGGCGGCGGGGTCACCACCGTCCGGGAGTTTCTCGACGCCGACCTCGTCGACACCATGCATGTGGCGGTCTCCCCGGTGAAGCTCGGGTCCGGAGTACGGCTGTGGGAGTCCCCGGGCGAGCTGCTCGACCGGTTCCACCTGGAGGTCGTGCCCAGCCCGAGCGGCGTGACGCACCATCTGTTCTGGCGGAAGTGACACAAAGGCCCGCCCGTTGCGGGCCGCCCTGGGGGCGACCGCCTCGAGCCGGCCGGGCACGCGAACGGCGGGCGGAGAACAGCGGACGGCGGACGGCGAGCGGCGAGCGGCGAGCGGCGAGCGGATCCGGCGTACCGCCGAACGGGGCCGCCGCTAGCGCAGCTCCGCCCGGAACGCCACCGGCGTCTGACCGGTGTGCAGGTGGAAGAACTTGGAGAAGTTCGCCGCGTCGGGGAAGCCCACGGCTGCCCCGACGCGGCCGGTCGGCATGTCCGTGTGGGCGAGGAGGCGCTTGGCCTCCAGGATCACCCGCCTGTCGATGAAGCCCTTCGGCGTCTGGCCGGTGGCCGCGCGGACGGCACGCACGAGGGTGCGGCGGGAGTAACCGAGCGCGTCGGCGTACGCGCTGACGCTGTGGTTGGAGGCGAAGTCCTTCTCCACGGCGTCCCGGAAGAGGGTGAAGGTGGTGTCCGCCTGCTGCCGGGAGGCCTCCGCCGAGCTGGCCGCGAGGTGGGCGAGGCGCAGCAGGAACGCGGTGAGGGTGTGCCGCAGGACGGCCGTGTGCAGGCTCACCGGAAGGGTCGCGGTGTCCTCGTACTCTCGGCGCAGCTGTTCCAGGGCCGCCTGGAGCGCGTCGAGCTGGGCCGGGCCGGGGTGCAGCAGCGGCGGCAGGTCGTAGCGGTACAGGCCGGTGGCCTCGACGGTGGCGCGGGGCAGGAAACCGGGCTGCATGGTCAGGACGGTTCCGCGGTACTCGCTCGTCCGGGAGAACCGGTGGACCTGCCCGGGGCGGATCCACAGCAGGTCGCCGGCCGCGGCCTCGTACTCGGCGAAGTCGACCATGTGCCGCACGGGGCCGCCGGTGAAGAGCATGACCACGTGGAAGTCGATGCGGTGGACGCGGTGCAGCGGGGCGTCGGCGTGCCAGGTGCGGTCGTTTCCCATGGGGCCGATCTGCATGCCGACGCCGCCGACGGCCAGCTCGGCGGGGAAGGGGAAGGTCCTGATCCCGTCGCCGTCCATGCCGTCGCCTTCGGCTTGGGATGTTCTGTCCGCCATGTTCGTTTCGTGCCGTCCCTGTCACGCATTCGCTGTCCCAGATTCACCACAGGCTGACACACCGAGACCTTCCACCGAAAAAGTCAGACTTTTAAGTTTGAACACATCCGGTCAGCAATCACGCATTCAACGAGGACTTCTTGAAGATGAGCACGCAGACATCCGACGGCTTCGAGTGGACCGACCTGGACCGGCGTGCCGTGGACACCGCCCGGCTTCTCGCGGCCGATGCCGTGCAGAAGGTCGGCAACGGCCATCCGGGCACCGCGATGAGCCTGGCTCCTGCCGCGTACACGATCTTTCAGAAGGTGATGCGACACGATCCGGCCGACCCGGAGTGGACCGGCCGTGACCGCTTCGTGCTGTCTCCCGGCCACACCTCGCTGACCCTCTACACCCAGCTCTTCCTCGCCGGGTACGAGCTGGAGCTGGAGGACCTGAAGGCGTTCCGGACGCACGGTTCCAAGACGCCCGGTCACCCCGAGTACGGGCACACCGCCGGGGTCGAGACCACCACCGGTCCGCTCGGCCAGGGCGTCGCCAACGCCGTCGGCATGGCGATGGCCGCCCGCTACGAGCGCGGCCTGTTCGACCCTCAGGCCCCCGAGGGCACCTCACCCTTCGACCACACCATCTGGGCGATCGTCTCCGACGGCGACCTGGAGGAGGGCGTCTCCGCCGAGGCCTCCTCGCTCGCGGGCCACCAGAAGCTCGGCAACCTGGTCTTCCTCTACGACGACAACCACATCTCCATCGAGGGCGACACCGCGACCGCCTTCTCCGAGGACGTGCTGAAGCGGTACGAGGCCTACGGCTGGCACACCCGGCGCATCGAGCCCACCGCCGACGGCGACATCGACGTGCCCGCGTTGTACGAGGCGCTGAAGTCGGCGCAGGCCGAGACCGGACGGCCCTCGATCATCGCGATGCGCACGATCATCGCCTGGCCGGCCCCGAACGCGCAGAACACCGAGGCCTCCCACGGTTCCGCGCTCGGCGCGGAGGAGATCGCCGCCACCAAGCGCGTCGTCGGCTTCGACCCCGAGCAGTCCTTCGAGGTGACGGACGAGGTCCTCAGGCACACCCGCGGGGCGCTGGAGCGGGGTGCCGAGGCGCACGCGGCCTGGGACAAGCGGATCGCCGAGTGGCGCGCGACCGACCCCGAGCGGGCCGCCCTCTTCGACCGGGTCGGCAAGGGCGAGCTGCCCGAGGGCTGGGAGGACGCCCTGCCGGTGTTCGAGGAGGGCAGGGCGGTCGCCACCCGTGCCGCCTCCGGCAAGGTGCTGCAGGCCCTCGGCCCGGTGCTCCCGGAGCTGTGGGGCGGCTCCGCCGACCTCGCCGGGTCGAACAACACCACCATCGACGGCACCAGCTCCTTCCTGCCGGCGGGCAACCCGCTGCCCGAGGCGGACCCGTACGGCCGTACCGTCCACTTCGGCATCCGCGAGTTCTCGATGGCCGCCGAGATGAACGGCATCGCCCTGCACGGCAACACCCGCATCTACGGCGGCACCTTCCTGGTGTTCTCCGACTACATGCGCAACGCGGTGCGGATGTCGGCCCTGATGCAGCTGCCGGTGACGTACGTGTGGACGCACGACTCCATCGGCCTCGGCGAGGACGGCCCCACCCACCAGCCGGTCGAGCACCTGGCCTCGCTGCGCGCGATCCCGGGCCTGAACGTCGTCCGCCCGGCGGACGCCAACGAGACCACGATCGCCTGGGCCGAGATCCTGAAGAGGCACGCCACCGACCCGGCCCCGCACGGCCTCGCGCTGACCCGCCAGGGCGTGCCGACGTACGCGCCCGACCCGGACGCGGCCAAGGGCGGCTACGTGCTGCGCGAGTCCTCCACCGAGACGCCGGAGGTGATCATCATCGCGACGGGTTCCGAGGTGCAGCTGGCCGTCGCCGCCCGGGAGCAGCTGGAGGCCGAGGGGATCGGCACGCGGGTGGTGTCGATGCCGTCCGTCGAGTGGTTCGAGCAGCAGCCGCTGTCCTACCGCGAGCACGTCCTGCCGCCGTCCGTGAAGGCCCGGGTCGCGGTCGAGGCCGGCATCGGTCTGACCTGGCACCGGTTCGTGGGCGACGCGGGCCGGATCGTCTCCCTCGAACACTTCGGTGCCTCCGCCGACGCCGGGACCCTGTTCACCGCATTCGGCTTCACCCCCGAGAACGTCGCCGCCGCTGCCCGCGATTCGCTGGCCGCCGCGCGCGCCTGATACCGACGCGACCAGAAAGATGAGCACTGTGACCGAAGCAATCGCGACCCCGGCAGCCCTCGAGCGCCTCGCCGACGAAGGCGTCTCGATCTGGCTGGACGACCTGTCGCGCAAGCGGATCACCTCGGGCGGCCTGGCCGAGCTGGTGGAGAACGGCGGCGTGGTCGGCGTCACCACCAACCCGTCGATCTTCCAGGCCGCCATCGGCTCCGGCGAGGGGTACGAGGAGCAGCTCACGGACCTGGCCGTGCGCGGCGTGACGGTGGACGAGGCGGTGCGGATGATGACGACCGCCGACGTACGGGCGGCCGCCGACATCCTGCAGCCGGTGTACACCGCCTCGGACGGCCTCGACGGCCGTGTCTCCATCGAGGTCGACCCCCGCCTGGCTCACGACACCGCGGCGACGGTCGCCGAGGCCAAGCAGCTGGCCTGGCTGGTCGACCGCCCCAACGTGATGGTCAAGATCCCGGCGACCAGGGCGGGACTCCCCGCGATCACCGAGGTCATCGGCCTCGGCATCAGTGTCAACGTGACGCTGATCTTCTCGCTGGAGCGCTACCGCGAGGTCATGGCCGCCTACCTGGCCGGTCTGGAGAAGGCCCGCGAGCGGGGCCTGGACCTGTCCCGGATTCACTCGGTGGCGTCCTTCTTCGTCTCCCGCGTGGACAGCGAGATCGACAAGCGGCTCACCGTCCTCGGCACCGACGAGGCCCTCGCGCTCAAGGGCCGGGCGGCCCTCGCCAACGCACGGCTGGCCTACGAGGCGTACGAGGCGGTGTTCGGCTCTGCCCACAGTGCGACACCGCCGTCCGACCACTGGCCCGCCCTCGTCGGCGCCGGGGCGAACAGGCAGCGTCCGCTGTGGGCCTCCACCGGGGTGAAGGACCCCGCCTACAAGGACACGCTGTACGTGGACGAGCTGGTCGCGCCCGGCACCGTCAACACCATGCCGGAGGCCACCTTGAAGGCCACCGCCGACCACGGCGTGATCACCGGCGACACGGTGACGGGCGGCTACGCCGAGGCCCGCGCGGACCTCGCCGCCGTGGAGCGGCTCGGCATCTCCTACGACGAGGTCGTCCAGCAGCTGGAGGACGAAGGCGTCGCCAAGTTCGAGACGGCGTGGCAGGACCTGCTGGACGCTGTCACCAAGTCTTTGGACAGCAAGGGAGTTGACGCGTGATGACGACCAAGGCCCCGGAACCCGGGACTCCCTCCGACCAGGAGGTGCGGGTCCCCCTCTTCCCGGCCGCCGACTGGGTGAACCCCCTGCGGGACGCCCGCGACCGCCGGCTGCCCCGGATCGCGGGCCCCTCCGGCCTGGTCATCTTCGGTGTGACCGGCGACCTGTCCCGCAAGAAGCTGATGCCCGCCGTGTACGACCTGGCCAACCGCGGCCTGCTGCCGCCGGGCTTCTCGCTGGTCGGCTTCGCCCGCCGGGACTGGGCGGACCAGGACTTCGCCCAGGTCGTCCATGACGCCGTGCGCGAGCACTCCCGGACCCCGTTCCGGGAGGAGGTGTGGCAGCAGCTCGCCGAGGGCATGCGGTTCATCCCCGGCGACTTCGAGGACGACACCGCGTTCAAGCAGCTCAAGGACGCCGTCGACGAGCTGGACGCCTCCCGCGGCACCGGCGGCAACTTCGCCTTCTACCTCTCGGTCCCGCCGAAGTTCTTCCCCAAGGTCGTGCAGCAGCTCAAGAAGCACGGCCTGGCCAGTCCGGCGCAGGGTTCCTGGCGGCGCGCGGTCATCGAGAAGCCGTTCGGCCACGACCTGACGTCGGCGCAGGACCTGAACGCGGTCGTGCACGACGTGTTCGAGCCGGAGCAGGTCTTCCGCATCGACCACTATCTCGGCAAGGAGACGGTCCAGAACATCCTGGCGCTGCGCTTCGCCAACCAGATGTACGAGCCCATCTGGAACCGCAGTTACGTCGATCACGTGCAGATCACCATGGCCGAGGACATCGGCATCGGCGGCCGGGCCGGCTACTACGACGGCATCGGGTCGGCCCGTGACGTCATTCAGAACCACCTGCTGCAGCTGATGGCGCTCACCGCCATGGAGGAGCCGATCGCGTTCGACGCGGAGGCGCTGCTCACCGAGAAGCTGAAGGTGCTCAAGTCGGTGCGGCTGCCGGAGGACCTGGGCAACCACACCGTGCGGGCGCAGTACGCGACCGGCTGGCAGGGTGGCGAGAAGGTCGTCGGCTACCTCCAGGAGGAGGGCATCGACCCGAAGTCGAAGACCGACACCTACGCGGCGGTCAAGCTGGGCATCGACAACCGCCGCTGGGCGGGCGTCCCCTTCTATCTGCGTACCGGCAAGCGGCTGGGCCGCCGGGTGACGGAGATCGCGGTGGTCTTCAAGCGGGCCCCGCACTCCCCGTTCGACTCCACGGCGACGGAGGAGCTGGG
>NZ_JBFAET010000202.1:0-15976 GCF_040642095.1 Streptomyces sp. NPDC020362 | reverse complement strand
CTGGGCCGCGCTAGGCAGCGGGCTGTCGGCGGGGCGCTCCGGTGTGGTGTGGCCGTCGGCGACGAGGACGAGGTCGTAGCCGTGCGAGAGCGCGCTGCGGCTGGTGGAGTCGACGCAGTACTCGGTGGCGAAGCCGGTGACGACCACACGTCGGACGCCATGTTCACGCAGGAGCCCGTCGAGCGGTGTGTCCAGGAAGGAGTCGGCGCTGCATTTGTCCAGCACGATGTCGTCCGGCTGCGGAGCCACCGCCGGATGGATGTCCAGCAACTCAGTCGGCACGCCCGGAAGATCGACCTGCTGCCGCAGGTAGAGGACGGGCACACCGGCTGCCTGGGCGCGCCCGGCGAGTTCGGCGACGCGGGTCAGGCAGGCCTCAGCATCGTGGGCCTCTGCCACCAGGGCGCTCTGCACGTCGACGATGAGCAGCGCGGTATCCGGCACATCCGGCAGCCTATCCCCCGGGCCGGGTTCGGGAAACCGCCGTCGACCTCGCCCCGGACGAGCGGGGAGGCCGCACAGATCCGGATGTGTTGAAGACGCCTCGGCTACTCGACCGAGCACACCGCGGCCGCCTTCCGTGACCGACTGCCGGAAATCCCCGAACTGGAGTCTGGCGTTGGGCTGGTCGCGGGCGGACACCATCGACCAGATCGGCTCCCTCTACACGGCCGACGGGCTGATGCCGCCGACGCCTATCGGAGCCGATGCCGTGCCGGTGGGAACACGCCCCGCAGGGAGAGAAACCGGGCGCGGACTACGCCGTGAGGCTGTGCCGCGTCCACCGCGCGATCTATCACCGGGAGGCACCTGACGTGCAAGGTCCGTCGACCGAGTGAGGCCGGGCCTGTGGCGCGGCGGTGGCGAGCCGCAGTCATCGGCGGTCAGCTGACCTCCGGCAGGGCTTCCTGGGAGACCTCCTCGTCGGCTTTCTGCCGCGCCAGACGGGCGTTGTATTCGCGGACCGTTGTCAGCCATCGCCACGGTTGGGTCTCGTCCAGTGATGGGCCGGGCCCCGGGAATTGCCGTCCCCGTTCCGATCCGCCCCACTGACCGATGGCATGTTCAGCCCCGACAACCGGACCCTGGCTGCTGTCCATCGGACGGACAAGACGGTCTGGCTGATCGATATCAGCGACATCGGTCGCCCCAGGAAGGTGACGCAACTACCGGCGTCCGGCTCCTGGCTCCACGCGACTGCCTTCTCCGCGGACGGCCACCGACTGGCAGCCGGCTCCGCGGACGGCAAGATCCTTCTGTGGGACGTGAGTGGTGCGGGTGCTCCCACCGTCCTCACCGGCCACTCGAGTGCGGTACCGGCCGTGGCGTTCGGCCGGCACGGCAACACCCTGGCCACCGGCGGCAACGACTTCACGATCCGGCTGTGGGATACCCGTCTGGAGAGGGTCTCCGCCCGCATCTGCGACAGCGCGTACCCGCGGATCACCAGGGCCGAATGGGCACGGTACTTCGCAGCGGTCGAATTCAACCCACCCTGCCCCTCCACATGACATCCGTCACCGCCCATCCCCAGGCGCCAACGGCGGGAGAGTCCGTAGACGGTTCGCCACGGCCCCTACTCCCGGGGCAGGTCCCGCTACGGAGCACCCGTCCGCACCCGCCAGCAAGCCGCCCGCACACGGCCGGACTGCACGGCTGCGCCCGGGAACCGCTGAGCGCCCCGGAGACACATCAGCCCCCGGTCGGCCGGCCCTGCCACTCTGATCCCACGCACATCGACGTGATCATCGCCGAGCGGGGATATCAGGGCTGATCCCACTCGCCGCCGCGGCCGCCGACGTCATGGCTCTCTTGTGTTTCGTACGGCGTTCAGTCAATTCGCCGCCTGCACGGACCATTTCGGTGAGCGTCCCAGTGTGGCCAGGATGCGGTCCAGCAGAGGGCCGGCGTCCGGGGCGGGGAGTCCGGGGCGGAAGGACGCGCCCGGCTCGCGCCGGTTCTGGCCGTCCGGTACTTCCTCCGCGTACGGCAGGACGGCGGCGAGCGTCTCGTCGTCGAAGGGGGCGGGAACACCCAGGGAGGCGACGACGTCCCAGCCGTGCACGACGTAGTCGACGAAGTGGAAGCCGATGGCGATGCGGGCCGGGAACATCTGGCCGCCCCGCACCTCCGGCAGCCAGAACTCGCCGTCGAGCACACCCGCGCGGGCGAACGCGACAGTGACCCGGGCCGAGGAGGCACGGAAGGTCCCCGCCGGATCGTCGTCCACGACCCGGTCCGCCCAGACGGAGGCGTCGGTCACCTCCCCGTCGGCGGCGGCCGCGAACCCGTGGTTCTGGCCGGTCATATGGGCCAGCAGTTTCCGGAGCGTCCACTGCGAGCAGGGTGTCGGCAGGCCCAGGTGCTCGGGCCTGACCTGGTCGACGATCGCTTCGGTGACTTCCAGTGCCCGGCGGTCAAAGGGTCGGATGTCAGTCATCTCGCTCATCTCTCGGCAGGGATCACTTGGGCAAGGAGCGTCTGTGCCGGGCTGCAGGCACGGGTGGGCGGCCGCCCGGCCTTCCGCACTCAAGCGTGCGCTCGCGTGGCTGCCTGGCAGCCGTTTTCGGCCATGCGCGCGGGATGGTGCACAGAGCGGCGCTGCACACGACTCCGGCGGCCGCGAGTACCGGTCAGCCGTGCACGGGATACAGGGCTGACGCGAGGGCGCTGCCGACGACGCCCGCGAGAACGCCGGCCGTCATGCAGGCGGTGGTCGCACGGGCGGTGTGGCCGGGTCGGGCGGCGAGGAGGGTGGACTGGTTGGTGATGCGCTGGGCCTGCATACCGGCGTCGAGCAGCGCGATCCCGGTGATCACCCCGGCCGGGCCGAGGGCGTGACCGTGCCCGGCCGCGATCAGGATGAGCCAGGCTGTGCCGGTGGCGGCCCAGCCGAGTCGGCAGACGGCCGAGCCGTTCCCCTCGTCGAACCATCTCCCGTCGTGCCTCGCGATGAGCGCACCAATGACACCGATGACCCCGAACAGCCCGATCGCCACGTCCGAGTAGGCATACGGCGCGGCCGACAGCGAAGCCGTTTGAACCGGTGCAGCCAGGCGAAGGCGCGCTCGACCACACAGCGCACCTTGCCCGATCCGGATCCGGCACGTCGGGGACCGGTGCCGCGAGGCAACTGCCTGAAGCCTCGCCCCCCGCACCGCGACGGACGACGCCGGTTGCGGACTGAAGATCGTCAAGCAGTAGGCTCATTCCGCAACACGACGCGAAGGGGAGTTCGGTGGCGCGGGTTGCGGTGGTCGGTGGGGGTATCAGCGGGCTCGGGACGGCGCTCATGCTTGGCCGACGGGGCCACACGGTCACGTTGTTCGAGCAGGACGCGCGGCAGGCCGGAGAGGACCTGGACAGGGACTTCTTCCACTGGGACAGGCCCCGAGTCCCGCAGGCCATCCAGCCCCACTCGCTGCTCGCGCCCGTCCGCACCGTGTTGCGCACCGAGGCCCCTGATGTCTACACGGACCTGCTGTCACGGGGAGCCCGGGAGTACCACGAGTTCGACTGGTTCGGAGAGCATCCGCCGCATCGGCCTGGCGATGAGGACTTGGTGACCCTGCGCACCCGCCGCATCGTGCTGGAGGCCGCCCTGGCCGCAACCGTGCGGCGGGAACGCACAGTTGAGGTGCGGCGAGGCTGCCGGGTGCAGGCCCTCACCTTCCAGAAGGGCCGTCCTGCCCGGGTCACCGGCGTGCAGGTGGGCGCGGAAATGCACCAGGCGGATCTCGTCGTCGATGCGTCCGGTCGTCGCTCGCCGGTGCCCGCCTGGCTGATCGCGGCCGGCTGCCGTCCGCCTGTGGTCGACAGCCACCGCATCGGGATCGGTTATCTGTGCCGCTGGTACCGTCTGCGTGCCGATGGCCCGCGTGGCCCCGGACGGGTGAAGACCGGCTCGGCCGCACCCTTCGCGCTCGCCGGCGTCTTCCCTTCCGACAACGACACCTTCGCGGTGAGCCTGGTGCTCTCCACGGGTGATCCGACCCGCGGTGCGCTCACCGACCCTGCCGTGTTCGAGGCCGTCGCGCGCCGATTCCCCGCGACCGCCGCCTGGCTCGACCTTGCCCCCGAACCGCACTCCGCCGTCCTTGCGATGGCCGGCCTGGACAACCGCTGGACCGCCCTCGCGGACGATGACGGACCTGTCGTCACCGGCCTGGTCAACGCCGGGGACAGCCTCATCCACACCAATCCCACCTTCGGCCATGGCGTGGCTCTCGGCCTGCGTGCCGCCCAGCACCTCGCCACCCATGTCGACCAGATCACCGCGGACCCCATGGGCTACCACACGTGGACGGCACAGGCCCTCCGCCCGTGGTTCGACGCGCAGGTGACGGCCGACCGCGCCGACGAGCAACGCCTCGCCGAGGGCTCACCACCCGAAGATCGGCGAGCCGCCGCCATCGCCGCCTGTGCCTTTGACGATCCCGTCGTCATGCGAGCCCGAGCACAGGTACGCCATCTCCTGCGCCCAGCCAGCGACGCCTACGGCACCGATGAAATGGATCGACACGTCACCGCCTGGCTGGCTGCCCACCCGGACTTCACGCCGAAACACGACGGCCCGACCCGAGATCAGTGGGATGCACTCGTCCCAGGCTGAGCGCTGGCCGGCACCTCGACTTCGGCGCCCTGTGTCGGCAAACGAACGTCTGCCGACACTCCCCCCGTGATCACGAACCGCAGGTGAGCAGTCCCACGATCAGCTACGCCGTGCGAAAGGAATCGCTTGCGAAGTCTTCTCCTCCGGGGCGAGCAGCATCTGGCCCTCAACCTCGAATGCAGCGTCGCGCAACCAGGTGGCCGCCGCAGCCCGGGGTCTTCACCCGTGATTCGTTGTCGACGTGAAACAGGAGTTGCTGGACGAGCTCGGCTCCCGCGGCGAGCAGGACTGGACCCGGTGTGCAGTCGGCTCGGTGAACATTCGCGCGGTGAAAGGGGGGAATGACAGGTGCGATTCCCATGAATCGGGGCAAGTACGGTTCGAAGATCCACTTGATCACCGAGCGAACCGGTCTGCCCCTGTCCGCAGGGATTTTCGGGCGCCAATCCGCACACCGGTCAGGTACTGCTCCCTCTCCTGACGGGCATCCCGCCGATCCGGTCCCGCCGCGGTCGACGTCGACGCAGGCCGGACAAGCCGCACGCCGACAAGGCCTACGACTGCGAACACCTGGGGCGATGGTCATGCAAGCGTGGCATCCCCCGTCTCCGGGGCCCTCTCCACCCCGCGAGCCGCCTTCGCGGACCCACGAGAGATCCGTCACCGCGCGTCGCGCAGCTGAAGAAGGTATGCCGCAGTCAGCGCAACGGCACGGTCCCCGTCATGCGACAGCTCCACGAGGGCACGTGCCGCCCTCGTCCCCGGGATGCCCCCCAGCGTCTGGGTCAGCCGCCCGCGTGCAGGCGCCTTGGTGGTGTCGTGGGCGAGGCGGTCGTCGAGCCTGGTCGCGATCTGATCCGCCGCCGCGGTGTCGCTCGCCAGCACGCTCAATGCATCGGCTGCATCGGTGTCGTTCCTTCCCTCCACGATCATGTCGATGAGCGCCGGGACCGCATCGGCCACACCACGTGTGCCGAGCGCCAGAGCCGCATACCCGCGGACCACGACGTCGGGGTTCGCGAGGGCATCCCGCAGCTGCGCGGTCGCTTCATCACCGGGCATCTCGGCGAGGGACCGAACGGCACGTTCCCGCACCACGGCCACCGGTGAGCCGAGGCCCTCCGCCAGCAGCGCCGGGGCACCGTCGCCCGATCGCGCCAGCGCCCATCGAAGGGCCCCGGCGACGTTCGGCTCCGTCTCGCTGAGTGCCGCCTCGACCAGGGCCTCCACCGGCACCGGAACCGCGTCGACCGAGGAGAGGGCCGCGCGCTGGCGCGCGGCGGCGCTGTTCGACCCCAGTGCTTGGAGGAGCGCAACGACCTGGAGGACGTCCTCCCAGCCGGCGGGGTCCGCGGCATGGATCCGGCAGAGCCGCGTGAGCAGCTCGGTCTCGGCCGCGATGCGGTCGCGCGTCTGACGGATGAGGTCGTCGACGAGTGCCGCGGGCGTGAAGCTGGGATCGTCGAGCGCGCGTCCGATCTCCCGCAGCGACAGTCCCAGCGACCGCAGGCTCTCGATATGGAAGATCCGCTGAATGTCCGCGCCGGAGTACTCCCGATATCCGGAGCCGGTACGACCCGAAGGGCGCACCAGGCCGAGCGACTCGTAATGCCGGAGCATGCGGGCACTGACCCCGGACCGTCGCGCCACCTCACCGATCAACACGTCCTATTGTCCCTCCTGGCCAGACCCGCCGAGGGCCACGACGCGCTTCGCCTCCTCGATCGCGAATTCGAATCCGGCGTCCGGGTCGCGCAACAGATGTTGCGTGGCGAGCGCGTGCGCGCGCATGTGCGGGTCAGGGGCCGTCGTCGCAGAACGCAGAGCCGGCACGATCACTTCACCCAGCGCGACCAGCGCCCGACTGAGACTCAGTCGCGTCTCCCGCTCACCGCGCCCGAGCTGCGTCGCCAACACCGTGGCCAACGCGGACTCCTCGCCTTCCGGCACGAGCACGACCGCGGCCCGCCAGGCGCTTCGCGCCACCTCGTCGTCGGCGTCGGACAGGAGTGTCCGTGTGATCGCCGGCCACGCCTGCCTGTCCCCGATCTTGGACAGCGTGTGCAGCGCCTGGCTCCGTGCCTGCGCGCGGTCCGAGCGAACTTCGCGGAGCAGCTCGGGAAGCGTCATGGACACGGGGTGGCGGGTGAGCGCCCAGGTCAGCATGTCGCGGACGAAAAACTCGGGCTCTACCGCGCATCGCTCGATGAGCTTGTCGACGAAGCGCGGGTCAGGCGTCATGCCGACCCCCAGAGCAGTCTGCAGTCGCACGGACGAACGGCCGTCCTCCAACCCCTGGAGCGCTCGTACCGCATCCGTGTCCTGTCTCGTGATCGTCATCGAGACCACCTCCTTGGCAAGCAGTGAAGACCCTGTCACCGTGTCAAGGTCAAACAGGGCCCACTGCGCGAGCACCAGTCACCTGCTGCGTCCCGACCGTGCGCTTTGAGTGTCGTGAAGTTGCTGGTCACGGGGCTGGCATGCGCGGGGGCGGGGGTATTCGTGTGCGCCACGGGGGATGGCTGCGGTGAAGATCGTCGGCCACTGGTCCACTTCGCGGTTCGTCAAGACCAGCAGGGCCCTGGCCGGGGCGGTCACCCACCTCGGGTCGGTGCAGGCCTGGCCGAGGACCCGCCAGTTCTTCAGCTGGGCCAAGCCGTGCTCGACCGAGTTCCGGACGGCCGCCCACACCCCGACCGCCTCCGGAAAACCCAGGTCAGTGGCGCCCTTTCTGCCCTGCAGGCCAACAGTCCAGCTGGTCGCGGGCGCCCAGTTCGTCGAGCACCAAGCGGTACAGCTTCGCCCAGACCCTCGCTTTGCTCCACTCCGAGAAGCGGCGATCCCTCCGGCCGACGGCTGGATGCCGTGGTCCGGCAGACGACGAGTGGCGCGAGTTCCAGGGCGACGTCGACCGTCAAGGACTCCCGGCTGACCTGCGGTCAATTCGCATGGTCGTCCCGTGGGTTACTGGCGGCAGCATGGATCTGGCTGAGCAGGTCGCGGTGCCTGCAGAGCTCTTCCAGCAATGGCACCATCGGCACCGCCTTCTCCACCGTCACGGTAGGAGGACCATGATCCGACAGCGGCCCCGCTCAACAAACTGGCAGCACGTCCCAGCCGGAGAGCCTGTCCCGAACTAACTGCCTAGCTCTTCGGCGAAACCTTGGCGGGCTTGTCGCACAGGGCGTGGTCGACGAGGGCGCCCGTCGCGCGGTTGAGGGCGGCCAGGTCCGGCGGCGCGGTCGTCGTGGTGATGGAGACAGTCAGCGCGCGCTTGCCGTCCGCGCTCACCGCGGGGCGGGTGTTGACGCCTGCCCCGTCGCCCTCGTGGGTGTAGTAGAAACCGCCGCAGGAAAGCGGGATCTTGCGCAGCCCGAGACCGTAGGTGCCCTCGGGCATCTCCGTCACATCGTCCGGGTCGTCGGTCCGCTGGACGGTCTGCCGCATCTCACGCCACTGCTTGTCGGGCAGCAGCCTCCCACCGGCCAGGGCGCGGAAGAAGGTGTTCAGGTCGGCGGTGGTGCTCACCACACCTGAGTCCGCGGTGTGCTGGAGGCTGTGCTCGGTGACGTCGAGACGCTTGCCGTCGGCGCCGGTGAGGTACGCGTCCACGTGGGGGGCGGGCAGGTGTGGGTCGAGCCCGGGAATGGAGGTGTCCTGCAGTCCCAGCTTGGCGATCACCCGGTGCTCGACCAGCTCCTTCCAGTCCGCGCCGCCGGCCTTTTCGGCGATCATCGCGGCCAGCAGGTAGTTGGTGTTGGAGTACGCCCATCGGGTGGCCCCGCCCGGCTCGGGTACGAAGGTCGGCCGGTGCTTCATGGCCACCGCGACCAGATCGGCCGCGGGCGTGGCATCGTAGCGGTTCTCGTCGAAGTGGTTGATCAGCCGGTCCTGGATCTCCGGGTCGTCGATGTAGTCGTACAGGCCGCTGGTCTGGCGCAGCAGGTCGCGGACGGTGATGCGGCTGCCGTCGTTGTTGTTGCCCGCGACGACCCCCGGCAACCAGTGCTCGACGGTGTCATCCAGCGACAGCCGTTTCTCCGCCACGAGTTGCAGGACTACGGTCGCCGTGAACGCCTTCGTCGTGCTCGCCGTGCGGAAGTGCGCATTCCACGGGATCGGGTCGGAGGAGTCGGCCGTCCGGGTGCCGATACGTGCCATGAGCGGCGCGCCGTGCGGCCCGTCGACCCTGGCCAGCACGTTCACATCGCCTCCTCCGGCCTCTCGCACCCGCGCCAGGTCCTGCCGCAGCACGTCCTTGTTGTAGGAGTGCCTCGACGCCGAGTGCCCGGCGGTGGCGGCGGTCGCGGCCATGGGCGAGGCCAGCGCGAGAAGCGCTGCGGTCAGTACGACGGTGCTGGTCTTCCTCGACGACGACATCTGCATGATCGAATCCCTCGGTGCTGTAGGTCCTGGTCGGTGACGATCACCAGCCAACCGGATCCGCAGGCGCGAGAGGATGGCGCTGCCCTCCGAATGAGGGGTGTACGTAGCCCCCCTACGAGCTGTGGTTTTCAGCTGCCTCCCCGGTGGCGAGCAGGGGAGAAGCCCGAGCGCATCGTCTACGCACCCGACGACGCCGACTCGGACGAATGGGCAGTTACGAACTCTGAAGTCGGGACGGGGCCCTTCCCGCGGTCCCGGAACGGGCGCCGTTGGTCAGCGTGAGTTCAGCGTCCGCCGGACCCGGCTGGTCGAGTTCATCCGCAGTCTGACCGAGCACATCGTGGAAGCCGGCTCAACGGCTGGCTGGGCGAAGAAGAAGGTCTCCGGATCAGCCTCGAAGCCGCCCGCAACGAGCTCACCGCCACGGACGGCATCCGGGACAAGAGCGTCTTCCGGTTCGCCGATCTCGGAATCCAGTAGATCAGGGACTAGAGGAGACCTCTTGATCATCAAAACGAATCTGTCCTTCAGCCTGGTGAGCGATCAACCGGCGCGAACCAGTGAGCCTTCGCTGCCGAGCACGTCGAGGATGTGGGGCCACGCAGCCTTGCCCAGGAGCACGTCAGCTTCGGGTGTACCCCCATACTTGAAGTGCGGGGACGCCGATGCCGGGCTCTCACCAGGAAGGCGTGGTCGGTGGCCTGCGTCGTCGCGGGCGATCAGACGTACGGCCGCCCCGGCCGAGCGCCGACGCTGAGCCAGCTGTTCGGCGAAGGGAAGCGACGGCCACATGGCGTCGTCGCCGCCTGCTACCAAGAGCAGATCGGCTCTGGCCTCTTCCACGGGTATCTCCGTCGGCGCAAGCGAGTGAGCGAAGGTCCGCTCGCTCAGTTCGTACCATCCGCGGATGGCGACGGGGCCGCCGTCCGACTCCGTGGGAGTCCAGGAATCGTCCATCGGGACAAAGGGCAGCGGCCGCTCCCGCCAGGTCCAGGACGAGCGGTACGGGTGGCGCGCACCGTCGTGGCCTGGGCCGACGTTGCACCAGACCCGCGAGGTGGGCGACACCGCGATGGCCACGTCCACGCGTGAGTCGTGCACCGCCGTCAGCAAGGCGGCTTCAGCGCCCTTCGAAGTGCCGAGGATTCCGATGCGGTGCGCTCCGCCCCGTCGGAGGAAGTCGACGGCGGCGGTGAAGGTCTCCAAGGGAACTTCACAGATTCCTGGGGACTGCCCAGGCCCGCCGAACCAACGGATCGCCAAGGTTGTGAAGCCTTGCTGAGCGAGGATGCGCGCTCGCTCGCGTTCGATGCGCCCGCTGGATCCTGCCAGGACCAGCACGCCGACGTCACCGCCGCGAGCAGGAGCGAACAGAACGCCCTCCCAAGGATCAGTCAGCTCCCGCTCGCTGATGTCCACTCGCTCCCCCTGTCGTCGCAACTCTCAGGAATCCCCGTCCAGAACGCGGCGTGCGACGCACTTACCACAGCTACATCGCACCCCGCCTCCATTCACATGGAGGTCTCCATCATGGCGCCCCGCACGCCACCTGAGTTACACCGTGTCCTACGTGGTGAGGCTGACGTTGGGCCGACAAGGGGCGGGGAACGTGCAGTTGGATCGTGCCGGACGGGCTGTGGGAGATCGCCGAGCCGCTGATTCCGGAGCAACGGGCACGGCCGCAGGACGGCGGGACGGCCAACGCGCCTGATGAGACGCTGTTCGCGGCCATCATCTACGTGCTGGTCAGCGGCTGCGCCCGGCGGTCGCTGCCGCCCTGCTTCGGTGTCTCGAAGTCCACAGCCCACCGACGGCGTCTCATCCGGTCGAGAGCCGGGGTGTGGGGCCGGCTGCACGAGGCGGTCCTGCACCGGCTCGACGACGTCGGCCTGGTCGATGTCACCCGTGCCGTTCTCGCCTCTGCCCAGGTTCGGGCAAGAAAGGGTCCTGAGGTCGGTCACCGTCTCGTCACTGGCGCTCAAGGGTGCGGGTCACGCCGGATGCGAACCTGGTCGGCGATGACGGCGGCGTCCTTGGCGTCGGTCTCGCCTTCGCCGCAGTAGCTCTCAGAGGCACGGTGGATGGCCCGGACGGAGATGTAGCTGATGCCTCCCGGCGGACGACCTCGCTGTCGATTCCCGACGGAGCGAACTTTCGCTATTCCCCATGGGCAACCGAGTCGTTGCGGGGCGCCAGGCTGCCAATCGATGGAAGCCACAAGCGGCAGAAGGTTGGAAGCCACACCGGACGCCCTGGGTAGGAGAACCCTACGAAGGGCTCGCCCTGTCCGGTCGAGAACCTAGGGAAGGTTGAGGGGCACCGCGGCGCTTGGAACCTTCACCGAGAACCATGCATCAGTTCAGGCAGCGAACCACGGAACCCGGCAAGCGTGGGGCGCCATTCCTTCCGGGCACAAAGCCTTGATCACTGCCTTGCGGATCGCTCGCCACGTCCGCAGGGAACACGCCAGGTGGACGCGCAGCTCAACCGCTTCCCGCTCGCCGCTGTTCTGGCCAGGATGTTCGAAGGCCCACTGTTCCGCCAGAGAGCCGTACATCTCAGCGGTCGTCAGGTCACTATCGGGATAGGTGCGCGCAACGTCCGCCTTGACGATCCGGGCGCTTCGGAAACCTACAGTCCGGTCGATGAGTTCCCTGACGCTTGCCAGCCCCTGCTCGTCTGCGTACAAGCCGAGCCTCAGAATTCGCGTCCTCATGATGGAACGAACCTACTGACCATCAGCCTTCAGCGACAACGATTAACCTTCAACGGCACGGGACATGAGGCAGGCATTCCGACTCTTCCAATATTCGGGTGCGCCAATACACGTGCAGCCAGACGCACACAGGGTCCTCGAGGCCCGGGAGCGCCTGGAGGCTTCGTTGACCATCGCCACATGCGACTATCCGCCCTGGCTCCCGCGGACAGGGCGCAGAGCTGCTGGCCTGGTCAAGTGTGCTGTGCGACCGCTCGCCGAGCGGCGTCCAGCGCCTCTTTGCTGTCGAACGGCAGGGAAGGGGCGCAGGCATCGCCCTGAGGGAAACTGCGCAGGGCCTCGGCTCCCGGCAGATCCGTCGGCAGCAACAGAGGCGTACGCGGCGGATCGATCCGTTCTGCCGGTTCATCTCCGGAACCGGCCGTATCAGGCACTCCTCGCCCAAGGCCGGCACATCGAAGCCGTACTTGCCCCGCCCGGATCACGCGGGGCTGGGTGGGTCCGGCCGCTCCGCAACGTTCCGGGCGGCGGCGGCCTGACGCCCCGCCGACTTCCCCGCCCCCAGCCCCGTCCACGGACGGCCACCGACGACCGCAAGGCGGGACTAAGGCCACCGACAGAGCCCCGGCCAGGATGGTGCCAAGGCTGGAACGGCGACACCGGAGGCGACGATGGGGCGAACGGCACAGACCGGTGACGGTCCCAGGGATGTCATCTGGGACATCACCTACGCGTGCCCGCTGCGATGTGTGCACTGCTACTCCGAGTCGGGCCGGCGCCCCACCCGGCAGGCGGACCGTGACCGGATGCTGCGGATCGCCGACGCGATCGCCGCGCTGCGCCCCGGCGTGGTGTCGCTCGGCGGCGGGGAACCGCTGGCGGTGCCCTGGATCGACGAGGTCGCCCGGCGGTTCACCGACGGGGGCATCAAGGTGGTCCTCTACACGGGGGGCTGGCCGGTAACCCGGGCCATGGTGGAACGACTCGCGGACGTGTGCTATCGCTTCGTGGTCAGCCTCGACGGGCCGAACGCCGAGGTGCACGACCGGATCCGGGGCAGGGCGGGATCGTTCGACCGGGCCCTGCGCACGCTGGGACTGCTGGACGAGGTCTCCCGCGCGCGCCGTGGGCAAGGCCTGAAATCCCTTCAGTTCGGTACCGACTATGTCGTGGTGCGCAGCAACGCCGATCACCTCGACGAGTTCTGCGCCCGGCTCGCGCCCCGCTTCCCCGAGATGCGGATCCTGTCGTTCCAGGCGGTGATTCCCGCCGGGCTCGCCAGCCGGCCCGGATTCGTCGAGCGGGAACTGCCGGACGACGAGCTGGTGCGCCGGCTGGGCAGTGAGCAGGAGCGGGCGCGTCTTGCCGCTCTCGCGCCGCCCGGCGTTCTGGTGCTCACTTCGGACAACCTCGAGCTGCGGATGGCTCCCGACCAGGTGGCGCGTGGGCTGGGTTTCCAGGTCATCCAGGTGGAGCCGGACGGCGAGGTGCGGGCCATGCCCGTGTACGAGGGGACGGTCGGCAATCTCCTCGATGAGCCGGTGGACGTGCTCTGGCGGCGGGCTCTGGAGAGGTGGGCCGACCCGTTCGTGACCCGCACGCTGTCCGCGGTCCGCACCATGGCCGACTGGGCGGAAGCGGTGCGGCTCCTGGACCACCGCTTCGGCACGGATGCCGACCGCGCCCGGTTCGCCCGCCGCCCCGACCTGCCCGTCCGTCCCGTCGGCTTGAGCGGAGGCAGGTGACATGATCCACGACACGGTGCTGCTCGACGTCGTGACGGCGGTGCTCTCACGCGCCGAAAACAATGACGCCGGTGCTCCGGGCGAGTGGCGGGTACGGGCCGGGGACTTCTGGTGCTACGTCTCCCCACCCCGCGAGGCGCAACAGGTGCAGGGCTGGAAGCTGCACGTCTCGGCGACGCCGCTGTCGGCGCCCGTCGTGCTGTCGCGTGCCGCAGAGGTGCTGGTACGTCGCGGCTGCCGGTTCAAGTTCGCCGGGACCCTCGAGCGTGCGGGCGAGCTGATCTCCCGGCACTACGAGCGGGGCGGCGGCGGGAAGTTCCTCACCGTCTACCCGGAAGGCGACGACGACTGGCTGCGAGACCTGGCCGGTGAGCTGCACCGGGCAACCCTGGGGCTCCCCGGGCCGGGCATCCTGTCCGACCTTCCGTGCTTCCCGCACAGCCTTGTCCACTACCGGTACGGCGTCTTCAACGGGGTCACCACGCTGGACGGCGACGGGATGCGTGCTGCGATGCTCATCGCCCCTGACGGGACGCTCGTCCGGGACGGCCGCCGGCCCTGGTTCGCTCCGCCGCCGTGGGCTCCGCGCGATCCGTTCGCGCCCCGGCACGTCGCCGAACCGCCGAAGCCCGCACCGGTGTTGCTCCATGGGCGATTCCTCGTGCACGGGGTCATCCGGCACGCCTTCGCCGGTGGTGTCTACCGGGCTGTGGACCAGGACACCGGGGACGCGGTCATCATCAAACAGGCGCGTCGTCACACGGCAGCCACGCTGGCCGGGGGTGACGCGCGCGACATGCGGCGCCACGAGGCAAGGATGCTGGAGGATTTCGCCGACAGCGGCTTCACCCCGCGCCCGGTGGCGTTGTTCGAGCAGCAGGGTGACCTGTTCCTGGTCCAGGAAGCCATCACGGGTGTCACGCTGCGCCGTTGGGTGCTCGACCGGCTGGTCCTCGACGACGGCGACCATTGGGGGCCCGACCCTGGCGAGGCGCTCGGCACGGCCCGCCGACTGGCCGAGACGATGCGTGCGGTGCACCACAGGGGCTGGGTCCTGCGGGACTTCAATCCCAACAACGTGATGGTCACCGGCGACGGCACCCTGCGGCTGGTCGACCTGGAGACGCTCGCCCGTCCGGGAGAGCCCGTTCTGCGCGTCCACACCCCGGGGTACGCGGCGGCCGAGCAGGTGCACGCGGCGCGCATCGATGCCGCGCCCGGGATCCAGTCCGACCTGTACAGCCTCGGCGCCACCCTGTTCTATCTGGCCACCGGAGTCGACCCGCTGCTCGCCCCGGGTGACGGCGGCGTCGGTGCGGACAAGGAGCGGCTGGCCTCATGGCTGGGACGGCTGTCGGCGGGCAACCCGGCCGCGCGTCGCCTCGCCCCACTCGTACGGGCGCTGCTGGACGACGACCCCACGGCGCGGCCCGCCCTGGACGAGGTGCTGCACCGGTTGCGCACGCCGGAGCGCGAGCGGGCGCGGTCCCGTCCGGCTCCGGTGTCACGGCGCATCGGAGAGGGCGAACTCAAGCAGCTCGTCACAGACGGTCTCGACCATCTGCTCGCCACCATGGACCCACGGCGCTCCGACCGGCTGTGGCCCTCCGGCCCCGCCGGCACCGCGTCGGACCCGTTCAACGTCCAGCACGGCGCCGCCGGAGTGCTCGGCGTCCTGGTCCTCGCCCATCGGCTCGAGCCGCAGCCGGCCCTGCGTACGGCGGTGCGCTCGGCGGCGGACTGGATCAGCGGGCTGGTGGGGCGCGAACCGCGCTGTCTGCCGGGGCTGTACTACGGGCGCTCGGGCACCGCCTGGGCGCTGCTGGACGCAGCCGGGCTGCTGGAGGACACGTCGCTGCTGGCACACGCCACGGGGCTGGCGGCACAGACGCCGGTCGAGGGGCCGGTGCCCGATGTCTGCCACGGTGTGGCCGGGGCCGGACTGACCCAGCTGCGGTTCTGGGAGGCCACCGCAGAGCCGCGGTTCCTGGACCGGGCTCGGCGGGCGGCCGGGGCGGTGGCGGCCCTGGCGGTGCGCAGGGACGGCCTGCTGCTGTGGCCGATTCCCCGGGAGGCGCTGGCGAGTTCCGGCACTCTCGCCCACTACGGGTTCGCGCACGGCGTGGCGGGGGTCGGCGCCTTCCTCCTGGCGGCCGCACGGGCCACCGGCACGGCCGCGCACTCCGAGCTGGCCATCGAGGCCGCCCGGACCCTGCTCGGCGTCGCCGAGGTGGAGGACGGGGCTGCGTACTGGCGGACCGGGGAGCCGGGCAGCGCACGCAAGACCCACTGGTGCAGCGGCTCCTCGGGAGCGGGCACCTTCCTGCTGCACGCCTGGCAGGAGACAGGCGACGAGGATTTCCTGACGGTGGCCCGGCAGGCGGCCGTGGCCGTGCGCCGTACCCGCTGGCACGAAGGGCCCACCCAGTGCCACGGCCTCGCCGGGGACGGCGAGTTCCTGCTCGACCTCGCTCAGGCCACCGGCGACGTCACGTACCGGGGCTGGGCCGCGGAGCT
>NZ_JBFAET010000201.1:0-15996 GCF_040642095.1 Streptomyces sp. NPDC020362 | reverse complement strand
CCAGAGGCCCGCCTCCTTCTCCGCGTCTTTGCTCCTGGCGCCTGCGTACGGCGCCTTTCAAACGGATCCCAAGACCGGAGACCCACCACTGATGTCCTACAACCATCCGTACCCACATGCCGGCGTCCAGCTGAACCACACGGCTGTCTACGCGAGCGACCGCTACCTGTCCGCCGAGTTCATCGCCGCGATCCTGGGCCTGAAAGTCGGCGCACCGTTTGGGCCGTTCCTGCCAGTTGACCTCGGCAATGGCGTGACGCTCGACTACTGCGAGAAGAGGGACGAGCCGATCCAGTCGCAGCACTACGCCTTCCTCGTGCCTGACGAGCAGTTCGACACCGTGATCGCCCGGCTGGAGGTGGTCGGGGTCACTTACTATGCGGACCCTGGCCACACCGATCCCGGCCGGGTAAACGATCTGTTCGGTGGTCGCGGCGCCTACTTCGACGACCCGGACGGTCACAATATGGAGGTCATGACTCGGCCTTACGCCCGCCCGTAGAGCATGACAGGGCTGTGATCAAGGGGCGCCTCGGGTGAGGTCTTTGATCCAGATCATCGAGGCGCGTAAGTGGAGGCCGGCGAGGTAGCTGTCCGGGGTCTTGTCGTACCTAGTGGCGATGCCTCGCCAGGCCTTGAGCTTGTTGATCAGGCGCTCGACGGTGTTCCTCTCCTTGTAGAGGTCAGCGTCGTGGCCGACGGGTCGGCCGCCTCGGGAGCCCTTCTTCTTCCGGTTGGCGGCCTGGTCCACCTTCTCTGGTATGACGGGTTTGATGCCGCGTTTGCGCAGGTGGGCGCGGTTTCCGCGGGACGAGTAGGCCTTGTCCCCGGCGACGGCGTCGGGTCTGGTGCGGGGGCGGCCGACGGGCCCACGGACCCGGATCTTCTTCAGTACTGGGATGAACTGTGGGCTGTCGGCCGCCTGTCCGGCGGTCAGGACGAATGCCAGCGGGCGGCACTTGCGGTCAGCGGCGAGGTGGACCTTGCTGGTCTGCCCGCCTCGCGAGCGTCCCAGGAGGGCAGCCTTCAGACGGAGCTTTCGGCGACGCCGGACGCGTCGTCGTTCCTCCCTCACGGGATCGGCTTCGGCGTCCTGCCCGTTTTGTTCTTCCGGGCCGCCCCCTTTGACCTGGCCTTTCCCTCCTCGGCGGCAGCCTTCTCCAGGGCGGTGAGCACGTCCTTGCTCATGTGCATCCCGGCGGCGTCGTGGTGAGCACGTGCAGTGGTTGATTCGATGCTGACCAGCGACAGATCCACCTGGCCCCGCTTCGAGGCTTCCGCGATCAGGCTCTCCAGAAGGACCTCGAACACGCCGGCGTCACGCCACTGCCGGAAGCGGTTGGAGACCGTCGACCATGCGCCGAACTCCTGCGGCATCTCCCACCACTGCGCGCCGGTCTTGAACCGCCAGATCACGCCCTCGAACTGCTGGCGTAGGTGCTCGGGGTACGGGCCGTACTCACCGATTGGCAGATATGGCCCGATGAACTCCCACTCGTTGTTGGTCAGTTGCACTCGCGTCACGCAGGACGATCTACTGGGTCGGCCTCCATTACGAGGGCCAATCCCGCAGATTGATCACGATTCGATACGTGCCCTAGGGCGGGCACGCTGTTCACCCAACCGCCTCGGCTGCATCGTCCGTGCCGTTCACACCCTTCAGTACCGTGGTCCAATCGGAGACGATGGCCTACCGCGCCGCCGTGAGAGTGACTTTGCCGGAGCAGGCAACGGTGTGCAGCTTCGTCTCCACCGGGACCTTCAGGTTGTTCACCCCGGAGCCCGGCTTGTGGCCCGGGTCGGCCGGTTCCACCCACAGGTTGCGGGCGTCGTTCGGGTCACTGCCCAGTTGGTGGCTGAACAAATGGTCGTATTCGGCGTCACCGAGGCTGCCTTTGTAGGCGTAGGAGGCTCCGTTCAGCTGTTTCTCCTTGCGGGTGACCGACTCCGACGGCGGATGTTCTTGGTGCAGCCGCCCATTCAGCAGATCGTCGACGCCAGGTCCGCCCTGCGTCACCGGCGGGGAGATAGCACCCGGCGTGCACGCCCGGTCGTCGAGGGGCTCGCCCTTCTCGTACCGGTAGTGGCGGCTGCCCGCGGGCGGATGCTGCTGCACCGTGTACCTCGTCTGCAGCGCGGTACCCACCGGAGTCACACCACGGCGGATGGAACCCATGACGGCCCCTTACGGACGAGTGATAACGGGCACCTGGTCCCCCACCCCGACGCCTCCTACTGCCCACCCCCAGGCGCACGGGTGTGCGCCGGACGGCTCGCACCGCCGCACGCTTGGGGGCGCTCTCCGATCTGCGCAAGCGGGGCTTGATGGAGAGCGGCGGATGGACCCGGGGCGGGGAGGTCCTGCGAAACCTCGTAGCGTCGTCGCTGTAACTGGACGTGGTGGCAGGAGGCATTGACAACGGGTCAGCGATGGGCGGGGGCTCTGCCGCCGGTCCCGGCTCTCTCCCGGAGGAGTGGGGGAGCGCGTGGAAGCTCTCGTGAGTGGGCGGGGTCGGGGTGCGCGCTGGATTGAGGCGGCCTACGGCCGCGTTTGGTGTCCGCTGCGGCGGGCGGCGTGGGCTCGCCGGCTCCGGCCCCCGCCGCTCCGGCACTGACGGGGCGCTCAGCGGCTGGGTCTGGGGTTTGTCCCCCTTTTGACACCCCTTACCGTCGGAGAGACGCTGGAGGACAGGGGCTGAAGGGGGCGAGCCACGTAGGAGCCTTCCCATGAACGGTCGACGCGTACGCCTGGCGGTGCTGGTCCCCCTGGTGGTGTCGTCGTTGACAGCGGGGGCGGTGACGCTTGCCGCCTCGCCGGCCGCGGCGGCGTCGCCCACCTGCGGTGTCTCGCGGGCCGACGGTCGGGCGAACCTGAAGGTCATCGGCGAGGACTTCGAGCCGAACAAGGCTGTTTTCATCGAGTCCGCGCACGGGGCCCAGGGCACCGTGCGGACGGACGCCGGCGGAAACCTCTCCGCGACGATCACTCATGCCCGCGGCACCATCACTGCCCGGCAGGTCGGCGGCCCCGAGGTCAGGTGCGGCACGGCCGAGCAAGGGGGACGCCAGAGCGCCCAGGAGCAGTACGCGGCAGGCTACAAGGCGGGTTATGCGGCCATGAAGAGCGACTGCGACGTGCGGCAGCTGAAGGGCGTCACGGTCAACGAGAACTTCCGGGAAGGGTTCAGGGACGGCGCGGCCGCGGCGGAGAAGAAGTTCTGCGGGGACTAGGGGCTGTCTGGAAAATGATCACCGAGCGGGTGCGTGCTCGGTCCAATTGCCTTGCCGTCCTAACGCCAACCAGTGATTCTGGGCGGGTGTCAGGACAGGGGAAGCGAAGGCGGCGACAAGAGAACGTGCGGCAGCGGCTTGCTGCTCGCACCGCGCCGGACGCGGGACGGTGGGAAGTGGTCGTTGAGACTCCGGACCAGGCGGAGATGCGTACGCGGTTGCGCCGTCTTCAGGAAGCAGGAGTCGACGGGTCAATGATCCGGATCGACACGCTGTGCGGGCGCCTGGCGCTGCCGACTACCTACCGGCTGAGCCGTTTCGTGACGGACCCCGCACGGGAGTCCGAGCACGAGCACTCTGATCATTGATCTTGTGGCAGGGCGAGGTGAGTTGACGGATGCGGCGTGGGAGCGAATAGAGCCCCTGTTGCCGCGGGTGGATGGACCTGGTCGTCCGTGGCGTGATCACCGGCAGGTGGTCAACGGGGTGCTGTGGCGGTTGCGGACCGGGGCTCCGTGGCGTGATCTGCCCGAGCGGTACGAACCCTGGCAGACCGTCTACGAGCGGTTCGCCCGCTGGGAAGCGGACGGGACCTGGGCGAAGCTGCTGGAACACGTCCAGGTCCGCGACGACGCGGTGGGCCGGGTGGAGTGGACCGTCTCCGTCGACTCCACGATCAACCGGGCCCACCAGCACGCGGCCGGCGCCCGCAAAAAAGGGCCGCAGACAGGGACGAACTGGAAGATCCGGGACGCTCGCAGGCGCGTCAGGCCCTCCGCCGGTCCCGGGGCGGGCTGACCACCAAGGTCCACCTCGCCGTCGATGGCCGCGGCCTCCCGCTGTCCATCGTGCTCACGCCCGGCAACATCAACGACGCCACCGGCTTCGGCCAGGTCCTCGACAGCATCCGCATCCCGCGCGCCGTTACAGGCCGACCTCGCACGACACCGGTGCGGGTGCTTGGCGACAAAGCGTATTCCAGCTGGGCGATACGCCACCTGCTGCGGCGCCGGGGCATCGTTGCCACGATCCCCGAGCGCCGCGACCAGATGGCCAACCGCCGGCGAGGTGGAACCTACGGCGGTCGCCCGCCCGCCTTCGACAAGGACATCTACCGCGCCCGCAACGTGGTCGAACGATGCTTCGTCCGTCTCAAGCAGTTCCGTGCGATCGCGACGAGGTTCGACAAGCTCGCCGATCGCTACCGGGCTGGAATCGTCCTGGCAGCTCTGATCCTGTGGCTCCGCGAACCCGCCGAATGATCATTTGTCAGACAAGCCCTAGGGCCTATCTCCTTGACCATCTACTGGGGTGAGCGCTTGCGGCTGGTCCATGGTGGTGCCGTCGGGCTTCCGCCCGAAGGCAGCCTCTAGAACGGCGGGGAGGTCTGCCTCGGGGACCGTGGCACGCACCTCCGCCAGGACATGACGGAAGGTGTCATCGGCGATGGCACCCATGTGCTCCCGACGGAGTTGACAAATGATCTCGACGAGATCGGGCCTGAGACGCATCCAGGCGCGGGAGGTGCGGATCTCCGCATCGACCTGGTCCATGAACCAGCGTATGACCTCGTACGGGACGTCCACGTGCGGCCCGTGCGGGTTGAAGCACACCGTCGGCTCCCGTGCAGGATCCTCATCAGGGACGATCGCGGTCACGAGATTCCGTTGCCCGGCCACGAGGTCCAGCTCCAAGTACCAGGCGTCATCGGGCACGGAGTACATCGCGGTGATTGCATAGTCACCTTTGGGGTGCTGGATTGGCATGGCCGCATGCTGTCACGCTCATCGGCAGACGAGCCCCTCAAATACACTGGCCGTTCCTATCGCCGAACCCAGATGAGGACGGCATCGAGGTTGGGTGCGGCCTGGTAGGCAATGGCGAGCCTGTCCGCTTGCATGGCCAGGCCGCGCCACTGCTTGAGTCGGCCGATGCATCGCTCGACCGCGTTGCGCTGCTTGTATGTCTCGACGTCGAAGGCGGGCGGCCGACCACCCGAGCGGCCACGCCGTAGCCGGTGGCCGACCTGGTCGGACGGCTGGGGAATGACGGCGTACATTCCACGTCGGCCGAGACGCCTCCGGATCGCACGGGACGAATACGCACGGCCCGCCAGAACGGCCTCCGGCCGGGTTCGTGGTTGTCCTGGTCCCATTCGCGGGATACGGATGCCGGCTCCGGCGGCGTGCTGGTGGGCGCCGCAGACGGTGCGCTCATGGAGACCATGACCACGGACTCACTGGAGGGCGAGAAGTTCCAGGACCATTACACGCAGGCCATGGCGCAGATCATCGAGGCGAAGCGGGAGGAGAAGCCGCTCCCGGCGGTGCCGGAGCCGCAGCGGCCGGCCCAGGTGCTCGACCTGATGGCCGCCTTGCAGGAGGCTATGGTGAAAGCGAAGGCATCCCGCGGCCAGGACAACGAAGCCGATGTGCACGAGCTGCCCAGGAAGAAGACCGCGGCGAAGAAGACGGCCACGAAAGCGGCCGCGGGCAGGACGACGGCCGCCAAGAGGGTGACGGCGAAGAAGACCGGCGCCAAGAAGGCGGCGGCGAAGAAGACCACGGCCCGCAAGCCCCGGGGGCGTCCCGGGGCGGCAGCACGGGCTGGTGCCGATTACCGATGAGGCCGTTGCCTTCGGCAGGATGAGCGCCATGACCGAGATCCGTACACCTCGCCTCCTCCTCCGTCGCTGGCATGACGACGACCTCGCGCCTATGGCGGACATCAACGCGGACCCGCGGGTCATGCGCTGGATCGACGACGGCTCGGTGCGCGACCTGGACCACACGGCGGAAGCCATCGAGCGGTGGGAGGAGGAATGGGACGAGGAAGGCTTTGGACTCTTCGCCGTCGAGCTGCTCGCTTCGGGTGAGCTGGCTGGCTTCACGGGTCTGTCCGTGCCCGAGTTCCTGCCGGAGGTACTGCCCGACGTGGCGATCAGCTGGCGGCTCGGCTCACAGTTCTGGGGTCAGGGATACGCATCCGAAGCCGCCCAGGCCACGCTGGAGTTCGCGCTCCAGGACCGCGGCCTCGACCGCGTCATCAGCATTAACCGGGTGGGTGACGACGCCTCCGAGAACGTCATCCGCAAGCTCGGCATGGTGCCGGAGCGAGAGACGGTACACCCGGTGTACGGCTATCCGCTGCGCGTTCACGCCATCGATCTCACCGAGTTCCAGGCGTGAGCCGGCCGAGTCGCCAATCATCACAGGACAGCCGGCCACTGTCCAAATGTCCCCGACCGCACTGATTGCCGCGGAGTGGAACCTCAGGCGAGAGATGTTGATTCATGTCGCTGACCGGTGCTTTCACGGAACTGCAGCCAGAGCCCTGAAGGCTCTGTCTGGAATTCCGAGAACCTCATGGTCGGGTGAGGATCCGGATACGGAGGAGCTGAAAAGATGCCCGGCCGTATATGTCTCTCTTGAGGGCTTTCACGCGGTTGACGTAGCCTTCCACGGTTCTGATCGCTCTTCCGTGAAGGCTACGCCTCGGGATTTCCGGGTCTTGTCGCGCGATGGTGACGGGATCGCTCAGCTTGCCGTCGCGCGGCCCGTGCTACGAGGAACGGATCCCAACCGATCCAGCGGGGCGACGCCGCTGTAGGGCTCGTCGAAGCGTGGTCACGCACAACTGCTGTGAGCTGGGTGTTGGTGCGTGAACCCCGTTACCTCGTGGTTCCAGCGGTTCAGTGATTCAGGTGATCAGCGAGGTTGGGCATTGCTTCGCGGGTGTGCAACGCGTGTCACCAACACGTCCGTCATACATCTGGGGAGGTATCCGTGAAAGCCGTGAAGTACGCAATCGGGCTGGTGTTGGGGCTGGCCGCGACTGCAGCGATGGTCACCGCGACCGCTTCGGCTGCTCCCCACCCCGCACCCGCCCTTTCGTCCGTCTCGCTCACGAACGCTGACAACGGCCGCGCCGTGGCCGTGCGGGTCGGTGACGAGGTCAGGGTCCGCCTGACCGGCGGTCGCGGGCAGGGCGTGACGTGGGTGTCGAGCGAACCGGTGACCAGCGAGCCCGCCAACCTGCGCCTGTCTGGAGGCGCCGCCTCGCCGAGCGGGGACGCGGCTGCGGTCTTCCGGGCTGTGGAGCGCGGCAAAAGCGAAATCACCTCTGCCCGCAGGTGCGTCGCCGACCCAGGGCACCTGTGCCCTCACGCCGTCCTGCAATGGAAGACCACCGTCGACGTTCGGTGAGGTACTGCACGGTCCGTGAGGTCGCGCACCAGGGTCACCCTTCAAGGACCTGACCGCCTTCTTGAAGACCGAGACGAGGTCGGGCGAGCCTCTCCCGCAGTGCACAGCCATCGCGAAAGAGCGATCAGAACACTGTAGATGGCCACTCTGAGCGTCGAGCCGCCGTCAGCCGGATGGAGTGGTTCGGCGTCTGGCCACGGGCGCGGTTGGTCACATTGTGATCATGCCTGAATCCCAGGGCGGCGGACGGCGACGCCCGCCGCGGCGCCGGAGCCCGCGCGTGCATGTGCCCCATCTGGGCCAGCAGCCGAAGCCAGGGCTCCCACGATGGATGTCCTTAGTGAGCGTTTGATTCTCGGTTGTCTGTTTCATTTGGCTTAGGTGTCACGCCAGTTGGTGGTGGCTTCGTGGGTGAGGACTCCCGGCACTGAAATCCTGGCCGGGATCGGCACCGATGGGCAGGCGGTCGCCGTCGACCCGGGCGAGGGTGCCCTCGTCGCTCCAGGCGAAGCTGACGGGGCTGTCGTTCTCGCCCTTGGCCTTGATGAGGGCCTGGCCCTTCTCCTCGGCCCGCACGAGCATGGCCCGGCTCATGCGCTCCCGTGTACCTGGTGATCCAGACCCAGTGGCGTACACCAGCCTGGGCCGTGCCGACCGCCGCAGGGAGCGGGTCATTCGCTGGCGCCACGGGGTGAACACCGGGTGCGCATCACGACGCTGCAGCATCTCCAAAGCCAAGCCAAGCCAAGCCAAGCCAAGCCAAGCCGAGCTCCACCAGCGGTGTCGGCTGGTCGGCGACCGTCACCCTCAGCAAGTCCTCCGCAGTGCAGTGCACCCGCACAACAACAGCCCCCGCCGAAGCCAGAACAATTCAGCCCTCGCTGAAAGCATCGCGCCACCCCGCCCGGGTCGGGGAGCCTCGTACACGCCAGTCGAGGTGAGGCCAATCCAGCTCAAACCGCCGGAGTGAGGATCAATGGGCAAGGCCTTGAATCCTCGCGTCGTGGGGCCGCGTTGGATACATGGACGTCGTTGCCCAGGCGGGCACCGTGGTCGATCGCTGTGGTGCGGTGGCCGATGTCCGTCCAGGACCTTGAAAGAAGGAGAAGGATGTCACGCAAAAGCAAGTTGGTCACGGCTCTCGGTATCGCCGCTGCCTGTGGACTTCCCATGGTGGGAACGACCTCTGCGCAGGCCGCTACGTACTCCTCCGTGGAGGTGTACGTGTCCACGTACTACTCTGATGAGGTCGTCATCTGCGGCCACAACCAGAATGACACCTACGTCTGCTCCCCTACGTTCGTCACACCTGGAACCGGCTACACCGAGCTGTCAGGCTGGTGGTGGAAAAAAGGCTCCCTGATAGAAATCACCGGTCACAACAAGTCGAACAACACGTATCCGAAAGCGAAGTTCAGGCTCGGACCGCCCCATGACGAGCGCGAGCATTCGTGCGCGGTCTACGACTACTACGCGGACTGCGACGGCCGTTCCAGCAGGGTGTTGTAGCCGCAGAATCCGGCACCGATCGGAAAGTCACAGCACTGTGACCACCACCACCCGGCGGCCGGGCGACCCGGCGTCGACGCGCCCCGGCCGCGCGGCGGACAACTCGGGGCCGGCACGCGCCACCGAGTGTCCCACTCGACCTGGAGCCCATACGTTCGCCAATGTCACTGGCGGGCCCGGCGACTCGCACCCCGCTGTCGTGTGCGCCGACGTCCTCGACGAAAGCGCCGTCAGCAGGTCTGTTCGAGTCACCGCCGACACCTGGCAACCGCTCGCCCCGATGGCCGGCCCGCGCCGTGGAACAGCGCGCGCCCCGGGCGCGTCCACGTCGTCCAGGGAGGCACCGCCCACCAGACGCAGGTGCTGCTCCTGACCGACGCCGAAGCCGCCGCGTGGGTCACCTCCGCGGCGGCCGGGGAGATCTGACCCGGCGCGGACACACCATGGGCCCCGGGGGAGATCAGCCATCCCCCGGGCCCGGCATATGGAGTGATGCTGTCCAACGATGGCGCGGTCTTGAGGGCACTTGGTGAGGAGGACAAGACCCCAGGGGGTTGAGAAGCCCTGCCGAATGGCCGTTCGTTGCACAGGTAGGACGACGTACGACACAGCTCCGCGGCCCGCCCCGAAGGCAGAGGGCGCCATCCCGCTGCCAGTCCGCTTCGATCCGAGCGAGGCCTTGTCAGATCGACCTATGGATGTCGGAGCTGCCGGTCCAGACCGGCATTCATTTGGACGAGGCCGAGGTGGTGCGTGAACTGCTGTGCACGGCCCGCACGCACGATGGCATCCTGCGCGATGCGCTGACGGCCCGCGCTCGAAGGGCCGGCGCCTGAGCGGGGGCCGTGCCGACTGCCCAGCGACGTCTTCCATACCCTCCGGGGCGCGAGTTCGTCGGCGGTGAGTTCATTCCGTAGGCCCGGCACCTCATATGCTTCCGGCCCCCTCGACGTTGGTGTCGAGGGGGCCGGTGCGTTGGTAGCGGGGACAGGATTTGAACCTGTGACCTCTGGGTTATGAGCCCAGCGGGCTACCAAGCTGCTCCACCCCGCGTCGGTGCGTCCAGCCTGCGTCGTGCGCCGGGCAGGTCCGCGAGGCGGGGAGTGGGTGAAGCGCCTTGGCGTTCAGCGGTCGTCGTGGAGTTCCTGGTGCATCTGGGGCTGGTTGTCCCGGTCGTGGGTGAGGGCGTAGAGCTCGACCTGGTTGAACGCCTTCGAGGCCACGCCGAGGATCTCGTCGTACGGATTGATCCCGACCGCCTTCTTCGCGGTGTCACCGCCGAGCCCGCCGATCGCGCTGCTGAAGATGCTGTGCATGGCGGCGGCGGGTTTGGCCGCCAGGTCGACGACGCTCTTCGGGATGCCGGCCATGTCGGCGTACTTGTCCGTGAAGGCGGTGCGGACCATGGCGATGAAGGGCTCGTAGAACCCCGGCGGGAGGATCTGTTCCTTGTAGAACTTCAGGGCCTGCTCGGTCATGAACGTGCAGTCCTCGCTCGGCCTCCACTCCCTCTCCCGCTCGATGCTCCACAACCGGTCCGCCAGGTCGACGTCCTTGGGCACCAGCCACTTGTCGGGGGTGCCGAGGTAGTGATTGATGTAGTGCCAGGCGCTCACGAAGCCCTGCGCGTCGTCCTTCGTCACATGAACGCCGAGGTTCTTCATCGCCTGCAGGATCTGCACGCTGAAGATGCAGATGGCGCCAGTGGTGTACTTCTGCGAGACCGGCTCGCCCCACCTGGCGTAGTCCCACTTCCCGCTCTTCTTGTGCAGCTGCCGGACGGAGGCGTGGACCAGGCGCACCTTGGTCACGGTCGCCGCCAGGGTGCCGTTGCGCAACGCGTCCTTGTCGCCCATCCCGATGAACAGGCGAGAGGACTGAGACAGGCGCCGGCCAGGGCCGTCCACGCCGCCCAGGCGCCCGGTCGAGCGCAGGGTGTACGCGCCGGTGGGGGAGAGGTAGGTGCCGATCAGCCCGACGGTGCCCTGCAGCATGGAGGCCACGCCGTGGTGGTGCGCGAAGAAGCCTTCCGCTGCCTTGACGTCGGCCTCGTTCCACCCGGGCGGCTCGTCGGAGGCGTCGTGCAGGAACTGCGCGAGCCGCTCGGGCAGGTTCGACAGGTCGGACATGGCCATGTGCGGCTTGAGCGTTCCGATGGTGCGGAACAGTCCGTTGACGCCGTCGACCTCCCGGTTGTCGATGAGGTCGGACACGAGCCCGTCGGCGGCCGGATCACCTTCCTGGTTTGCGGCTTCCAGCTCCGCTGCAACCGTCTCAACGGTCAAAGGCACGGTGCTGCTCCTTTCTGCACGGGGGTGAGGGGGTGCGTCTGTGGGTCTCCAGCGCATGCGGGTGAGACCTGGACGCGGTGTTGGCCGAGCAGCCAAAGGTGGCCACACCGACGATCATGCCCGTCATCATGCGTGACTTAGATAGGCCGAACGAGTGGGGCCGTCGCGCCCCGAGGGCGCACATGAGGGCGCACGAAGCCGGATGGTCAGGCGTGGGTGGACGAGCCCCGTTGTGTGGTTTGTGTAGTGACCTACAGAGCCCATGCGCGCTCGGCCATGGCGGCGACGGTCAGTGCGGGATTGATCCCCAGGTTGGCTGTGATGACGGAGGAGTCTGTGATGTGGACGGTTGGATAGCCGTGGACGCGGTGGCGCTGGCCGGCGGCAGCGGTGCGGGGGTCGTTGCCGAGCAGGCAGCTGTCCATCAGATGGGCGGTTATGGGGATGCCCAGCAGGCGGCTGGCCCACAGTCCGTGGGCCGTACCGGAGATGTGCGCCGCGTAGCGACGGGCGAGTGCTTCGGCTGAGGGAGCCGGGTGAGTTTGGATGGCCCTTCGTCGGCTTCGAATGGACGCCTTTTGGGGTACTGGCTGGTCAGAGTGGAGTTCTGCCGTTCCGTTGCGAGTAGGAAGGCGGTGCGGCCCCTGGACCGTCATGGGGACGGGTGGTACGCCTGCTACCGGATGGGGTCCGGCAAAGCGTTCTGTGCGCGCCGGGCCCGTTCCACCACTACCAGCGGCTCCATGTGCTCCGACACCGAGATGACCGATCCGCCCAGGAGCCGGAGACAAGTTCGATCTCCACCACGCCGTGTGCCACGAGAACTTGGGCGAGCTGACGCTCCGTAGGCCGGATCCAGAAGAGGTTCACCGGGTGTGGCACCTGGCATCCGGTGCAGGGCGCATCCGCGGCTCTTGAGTATGTCTCGAGAAACGTGAAGGGCCGCCTGAGGCGGCCCTTCACGGCCTGCCTGCGCCCACAGGCGGCCGGGCATCCCTGGCAAGGCTTATGGTCCGGGTCAGTGCTGAGGTGCCCGCTCGACCTCGTTCATGTGGGCATGCCCGGACTGATCGAAACCGGTGGGCCGACCGGCACGACTGCCGCGACGCTGTCGGTCGGCCCGCGGCGGCCCGCGCCGTCAGGTGGGCTTACCGGTTCCCTCGCCATCACCCTGGGGGAGGTAGCAGTTGGTCTCCCAGATGACGCCGTCTGCGTCGCCCACGAGAAGATCCGCTTCGGCTACGCCCCCGCGCGCGGGGGCGCCGACGCGGCGGCTGGCCGAACCCAAGCGACTGGTGGCCGCCGGGCGGCGCTGGTACCTCGTCGCCTACGACCTCGACCGCGCCGACTGGCGCACCTTCCGCGTCGACCGGATCGACGCCCTGCACCGCACCAGCACCCGCGTCCCCGAACGCGAGCTGCCCGACGGCCAGGACGCCGCCGCATACGTGGCCGACACCCTGGCCGCCGGACCGGGAAACTGCCGCGCCGAACTGATCGTCCACGCCCCGATCGGGCGCGCCGCCGAGGGCGTACCCGCCTCGCTCGGAACACTGGAACGACTCGACGCGCACCGCTGCCGGCTACGCACGGCCGTGGACTCCCGCGAGTACCTGGCCTTCCGCATCGCCGCCCTGCGCCTGGACTACACCCTCGTCGGACCGCCAGAAATCGTCCCGCACCTGCGGAGGATCGCCGAACGTGCCCTGGGCGCCATCCAGGAGCAGGACGAGTGAAGTGCACCCACCACCGAGCCCGACGCCCACAAGCCCTACCTCGACCAGCGCTGGCAGGAAGGCTGCACCAATGCCTGGAAGCTGTGGGAGGAGATCAGGGAACGGGGCTATCCGGACGGCTACGGCAACGTCCGCAACCACGTGAGCAGTACTCGGCGGGGCAGACCCCAGCCGGTCCGGCCCGGGTCGCCATCGGCCCGCACGATGACCCGCTGACTCCTGACTCACCCGGAAGCCCCGATCGAGAGCGACCGGGTCCAGCTCAAGGCTCTGCCGGCCAACTGCCCCGAGCCGGACGCCCCCGCCAAGGACGTGCGGACCTTCGCCACATGGTTGCGGACTTGCACGGTGACCGACTGTCGGAGTGGATCGCAGCAGCCAGAACCGCCACCGGCCTGCCAGTCTCAGCCGGTTCGCCCAGCACCTCGAACGCGACCTTGACGCCGTCGCCGCTGGCCTGACCCTGCCCTGGAACTCCGCTGTCGGACAAGGCCATGTCAACCGCATCAAGATGCTCAAGCACCGGATGTTCGGCCCCACCGGCTTCGAACTCCTGTGCAAACGCGTCCTGTTGGCGTGACCGAGCGTCACCACGCCATACGATCCGGACCAGAGCCCGAAGGTCAATTGCAAAGCTGCGAAGCAAGAGTCGGCGCGTCACTGATCATCGAGGGATGCCTGCCGGGCAAGGAACTCCTCGAACGCCGCCTTCTGCTTCGGATTCATGAAGCCCTGGCGGACACTGCGGGCCTTCTCCTGGAGCCAGTGCGCCTCGTCGGGGTCCAGTAGCTCGGCGACCACCACGCCATTGCGAGCAACCGCCGTGCGCCCTCCTGCGCGACGACGAAAAAGCGTGAACGCGCCGAATTCCGCGGGGCGGGCCAGTTCCGGCTCCTCCGCGACCGCCCGGTCCTCTTCCCCAGTGCCATTCGTCGGGTAGGTCGTAGGGGCCCAATGCTCCCAGAGCGCCAGCGTGGCCGCGGGCACCAGCACCGCGCGTTCCGCCTCTTCACGCCCCTCCCACATGAACGTGACGGTGACGGGCTCGCCGACCGCCTCGGCCAAGCCGAGCACCCTCTCCACCTCATCGTTGATCGGATAACCCACCACTACATCGATCTGAATGCCCATGGTGCCTGAGGCTACTGGCCGCTTCCGACATGCCAGCCCGAAGCTCCCGCGCCTCGTCGACCACGGCGCACCAGGTGGACCGCCCGAAGCCGGTGATCTCACCGACTGAGTGCCTGTTGGAGGCAATACTGCAACGGAGAGCAACCGCTCCACACAATTTGGGCCAGAGCCCGAGAAGGACAGCAGCTGTGCAACGGATTGGGAGGCACCGAACACCTGCGTGCCCATCGAAATGTTCACGGCCCCGACAGTGCGGGAGTGGAGGTAGTAGTCCCCGGCCGCTGAATCATCGCGGGTGGCGGCTGTTCAGGGTTACGTGCATGTCGAAGACGACACCGCCGCGCCCGCTCGATGTCGTGGCGCTCTTCCCGGAGCTGGCAGCCCACCGAGGCACCACCACCCGGCTCCATCCGCGCCCGGGCCGTCCAGAAGCGGCGGCCAGTTCTGTGGGCGGTCCGCTGCTGTGGCCCGCGAACGAGTCCTGGCCCGTCTGCACCGAGCCGCACAGCCACACCCGTGGTCGGCGTCCGGAGGGCATCCACCGGCGGCGGCAGATCCTGGCCGCTGATCGATGAGACCCGCAGCTGGGGCGTCGACGTCCCACTGGTTCTCGCCGACGCCGGATACGGCGACGCCACCGCCTTCCGCCTGGGCCTGGGCCTTGGCCTGGAGGAACGCAAACTCACCTACGCGGTCGGGATCCCTTCCCGGCTCACCGCCGATCCCGCACATGCGCGGCCACTCACCCTGCCCTACCAGGACACCGGCCGCCCGCCGGTGGCGACGTATCCGGACAAGCCGATGACGGTGAAGGGACTGGTCATCCAGGCCGGCCGGCAGGCGGCCCGGCCGGTGTCCTGGCGCGAGGGCTCCCAGCCGGGCAAGGGCCGCAGCGGCTTCAAGCACATGTACTCCTGTTTCGTCGCCCTGCGCATCCGTCCCGCCGGACGGATGATCCGCCAGGCCACCAAGGCGCGGAACTTCCCCAGCGGTGGCTGCTGGCCGAATGGCCCGTCACCGTGAGCGAACCGGTGCAGTTCTGGCTGTCCAGCCTGCCCTACGGCATGACCCTGGCCACGCTGCTCCGACTGGCCAAGCTCCGCTGGCGCATCGAGCACGACTACCGGGAGATGAAACAGGCCCTGGGACTTGCCCACTTCGAAGGCCGCACCCGGGGAGGCTGGCACCACCAGGTCACCCTCGTCTCCGCCGCCCACGCCATCTGCACCCTGCAACGGCTGGCACAAGACCCAGAAGACACGGCGCAGGACTGATCCTCTGTCAAGTGGTCCGCAAAGTGAAGACACTCCTCGCCACCTGGGCCGGCATCTGCCCAACCTGCCGCCCCTGCATACCCACTCCAATACGAACCTGACCAAGCCCTACTAGTGCCAAGGGACGGTCGGTGTGCCGTCCGGATCCAGGCCGTACGGCCAGACTCTCTCCACCGTTTGGTACAGCAGCCCTACCCCTTCGGAGACATCAGAAGGATCACCGGCGTCGGTGGCCCGCAGCAGCAGGGCCTCGGCGCCCTCCCGATCCCCGGCTCGCTCCCGCAGCGTGGCCAGGTGCTGCAGCGCGTAGGTGCTGCCGGCGTCGATAGCCTGCTGCAACAGGGCCTCGGCCACCTGCCGATCCCCGTCGTCCACCCGCCAGTTGGCCAGCAGACACAGGAGGTGGGTGCTGCCGGCCTCGGCGGCCCGTAGCGCGAGGGCTTCGGCTTCCTCCCGGTCCCCTTCCTCCACCCGCCAGCCGGCCAGCCGGTTCAGAGCGCGCGTGCTGCCGGCCTCGGCGGCCCGTAGCGCGAGGGCTTCAGCCTCCTCCCGGTCCCCGTCCTGCTTGCGCCGCACGGCCAGGAGACACAGGGCATCGGTGCTGCCGGCCTCGGCGTAC
>NZ_JBFAET010000200.1:0-16062 GCF_040642095.1 Streptomyces sp. NPDC020362 | reverse complement strand
AACAGCTGGCACCAGACCTCCTCCCCGGTCCACAGGGGCCGCAGATAGCGCCGCTTCTGCTCCTCGGTGCCGTAGCGCAGGACGGAGGGGCGGCGCGGCTCTCGGTCCGCAGGGTTCGCCGTCAGTACGACGAACCGGACGCGCCCAGCGAACCCGTCGGGTGCCAGACCGTCTTCGTCTCCAGGAACGCCGTCATGCGCTCGATCCCCGGAGTGGCCGCCCAGGTGTCCACACCCTGTGGACGAAGGACGCGCTTCAGGTTGTCCGCCGCCGCGATCTCCAGCTCCTTCGCCAGCTCCTCGCCGGCGCCCGCGAGATCGATCGCGTTGACGTCCTGGTGCGCGGCCAGCGGCGCCGCGATCTCCGCCGTACGGCCGGACAGGACGTTGACGACGCCGCCGGGCAGGTCGGAGGTGGCCAGGACCTCGCCCAGGGACAGGGCGGGCAGCGGGGCCTTCTCGGACGCCACGACGACCGCCGTGTTGCCGGTCGCGATCACCGGGGCGATCACCGAGACCAGGCCGAGGAAGGACGACTCCTGCGGCGCCAGGACGGCGACCACGCCGGTCGGCTCGGGGGAGGACAGGTTGAAGAACGGGCCCGCGACCGGGTTGGCGCCGCCGACCACCTGGGCGATCTTGTCGGTCCAGCCCGCGTACCAGACCCAGCGGTCGATCGCGGCGTCCACGACCGCGGCGGCCTTCGTCTTCGACAGGCCCTCGGCGTCGGCGACCTCCCGGACGAACTGCTCCCTGCGGCCCTCCAGCATCTCCGCGATGCGGTAGAGGATCTGACCGCGGTTGTACGCCGTCGCGCCGGCCCAGCCGCCGAACGCCTTGCGGGCGGCGACGACCGCGTCACGGGCGTCCTTGCGGGAGGACTGCGGAGCGTTCGCCAGCCACTTGCCCTTTGCGTCGGTCACCTCGTACACCCGGCCGCTCTCGGAACGCGGGAACTTCCCGCCGACGTACAGCTTGTAGGTCTTGAAGACCGAAAGTCGCAGGTCGGTCTTTTCCGTCTTCTCAGACATCGAGGTACGCCTCCAGGCCGTGGCGGCCGCCCTCGCGGCCGAAGCCCGACTCCTTGTACCCGCCGAACGGCGAGGTCGGGTCGAACTTGTTGAACGTGTTGGACCAGACGACGCCGGCGCGCAGCTTGTTCGCGACGGCCAGGATCCGGGAGCCCTTCTCGGTCCAGATGCCCGCCGAGAGGCCGTACTGCGTGTTGTTGGCCTTGGCCACGGCCTCGTCCGGCGTACGGAAGGTGAGGACCGACAGCACCGGGCCGAAGATCTCGTCGCGGGCGATCGTGTGGGCCTGGGTGACGCCCGTGAACAGCGTCGGGGCGAACCAGTAGCCGGAGGAGGGCAGCTCACAGGCCGGGGACCAGCGCTCGGCGCCCTCTGCCTCGCCCTGCTCGGTCAGCGCGGTGATCCGGGCCAGCTGCTCGGCGGAGTTGATCGCGCCGATGTCGGTGTTCTTGTCCAGCGGGTCGCCCAGGCGCAGGGAGGACAGACGGCGCTTGAGGGAGTCCAGCAGCTCGTCCTGGATCGACTCCTGGACCAGCAGGCGGCTGCCCGCGCAGCAGACCTGGCCCTGGTTGAAGAAGATGCCCGTGACGATGCCCTCGACGGCCTGGTCGATCGGGGCGTCGTCGAAGACGATGTTGGCGCCCTTGCCGCCCAGTTCGAGGGTGAGCTTCTTCCCGGTGCCGGCGACCGTGCGGGCGATCTCCTTGCCGACGGCCGTGGAGCCGGTGAAGGCGACCTTGTTCACGTCCGGGTGCGCGACGAGGGCCGCGCCCGTGTCGCCGTAGCCCGGAAGGATGTTGACGACACCCTTGGGCAGGCCCGCCTGGCGGCAGATGTCCGCGAAGAACAGGGCGGAGAGCGGGGTGGTCTCGGCGGGCTTGAGGACGACCGTGTTGCCGGTCGCCAGCGCCGGGGCGATCTTCCACGCCAGCATCAGCAGCGGGAAGTTCCAGGGGATGACCTGGCCGGCCACGCCCAGCGGCCGCGGGTTCGCGCCGAAACCGGCGTGGTCGAGCTTGTCGGCCCAGCCCGCGTAGTAGAAGAAGTGCGCGGCGACCAGCGGGAGGTCCGCGTCGCGGGTCTCCTTGATCGGCTTGCCGTTGTCCAGCGTCTCCAGGACCGCCAGCTCCCGGCTGCGCTCCTGGATGATGCGGGCGATGCGGAACAGGTACTTGGCGCGCTCGGAGCCGGGCAGCGCCGACCACTTCTCGAACGCCTTGCGGGCGGCCTTCACCGCACGCTCGACGTCCGCCTCACCCGCCTGGGCGACCTCGGAGAGGACCTCCTCGGTGGACGGCGAGACCGTCTTGAAGACCTTGCCGTCGGCCGCCTCCACGAACTCGCCGTCGATGAACAGGCCGTAGGAAGGGGCGATGTCGACGACCGAGCGGGACTCGGGCGCCGGTGCGTACTCGAATACGGAAGCCATGATGATCAGTCCACCGTCACGTAGTCGGGGCCGGAGTAGCGGCCGGTGGCCAGCTTCTGACGCTGCATGAGCAGGTCGTTCAGGAGCGAGGAGGCGCCGAAGCGGAACCAGTGGTTGTCCAGCCAGTCCTCGCCCGCGGTCTCGTTGACCAGGACCAGGAACTTGATGGCGTCCTTGGTGGTGCGGATGCCGCCGGCGGGCTTCACGCCGACCTGGACGCCGGTCTGGGCGCGGAAGTCGCGCACCGCCTCCAGCATCAGCAGGGTGTTGGCGGGGGTCGCGTTGACGGCGACCTTGCCGGTGGACGTCTTGATGAAGTCCGCGCCCGCCAGCATGCCCAGCCAGCTCGCCCGGCGGATGTTGTCGTACGTCGACAGCTCGCCGGTCTCGAAGATGACCTTCAGCCGGGCGCTCGACCCGCAGGCCTCCTTCACGGCGACGATCTCGTCGTACACCTTCAGGTAGTGGCCCGCGAGGAACGCGCCCCGGTCGATGACCATGTCGATCTCGTCGGCGCCCGCGGCGACGGCGTCACGGACGTCGGCCAGCTTGACGTCGAGGGCGGCACGGCCGGCCGGGAAGGCGGTGGCGACCGAGGCGACCTTCACGCCGGAGCCGGCGACGGCCTCCTTGGCGACGGCCACCATGTCGGGGTAGACGCAGACGGCCGCGGTGGTGGGGGTCGTCCGGTCCGTCGGGTCCGGGTGGGCCGCCTTGGCGCCGAGCGCCCGGACCTTGCCCGGGGTGTCCGCGCCTTCCAGCGTCGTCAGGTCGACCATCGAGATGGCGAGGTCGATGGCGTACGCCTTCGCGGTGGTCTTGATGGAACGGGTGCCGAGAGACGCGGCGCGCGCCTCCAGGCCGACCGCGTCGACGCCGGGCAGCCCATGGAGGAAGCGGCGCAGCGTGCTGTCGGACGCGGTGACGTCAGCGAGGGCAGCGGGTGCAGTGGTGGGCATGGTCACCAGACGAGCATATCTACGCGCGTAGCTGCTGTACAGCCCCCGGCGCTCATAGCCTCGCCGGAGGTCACGGATGAGCGCCGGTATCGGGGCTCGTAGGGGCGGTCGCGGCGGCTTCGGGCAGAATCGGGACCATGACGACCCCGGACCACCAGTCACCCGCGCCACAGCCGTCGGCGCCCGCCGTCAAGGACCGGATCTACCGCTCGCCCCTGGCGCTGGTGGCCGGTGCCCTGCTGCTCGTGCTCGTCGGCTGGCTGGGCTTCGACGCGCTGGTCCGCGGGCACGGGCGGACTCCCTGGCTCGCGCTGGCCGGGCTGATCCTGATCGTGCCGCTGGTGATCGCCTTCACGCTGCGCCCGGCCGTCTTCGCGAACGACGAGCGGCTGCGGATCCGCAACCCCTTCCGGGTGATCACCGTGCCCTGGGGCGAGATCGCCTCGCTGCGCTCCTCGTACACCAACGAGGTCGTCGCGAAGTCCGGCGTCAAGTACCAGCTGTGGTCCATCCCCGTCTCGCTGCGCGCCCGCAAGAAGGCGGCGCGGCGCCAGATGAGGGCCGGTTCCGGGGCCGGACAGGGAGGGCTCGGCGGGCGGGGCGGGCGGATGGTGGGCCTGGGCGGGTTCGGTGCGTTCGGCAGCGCCGACCTCCCCGCCGGTCCGACGCGCGCCGAGACCGACAAGATCATGGACGAGCTGCGCGACCTCCTGGAGAGGCACGGCGAGACGGAGCAGGCCCAGGGGGAGGTCACCGTGCGCTGGGCCTACGAGGTGGCCGCGCCCGCGGTGGCCGGTGCGGTGCTGCTGGCGATCCTGCTGGCGATCGGGTGAGGGTGCCGACGGTTGCGCCGGTGACGAGCGCCGCCAAGGCCGGGCCGGGACGGCTGGACCGGCTGGGGGCGGGCACGGGACGGTGCCGGGCCCGGCGCGATTCGGCGGGCACTGCCTAAGCTTCCGCCGTGAACGACACAGAGCACGGCATACGGATCAGACCGGGCAGCCCGGCCGACGCACCGGCCATTCTGGACATGCTCGACTCCGCGGTGGTCTGGATGAACGATCGCGGCAACACCGAGCAGTGGGGCACGACACCGTATTCGCGGCGTCCCGGTGGGGTGGCGAGGGTCGAGCGGTACACGACCGAGAACGCCCCCTACATCGCGGAGCTGGACGGAACACCTGTCGGAGCCATGGTGCTGGACTCCGGGCCCAGCCCGCAGATGCCGATCGCGCCGGCCGGGGAACCCGAGCGGTACGTCCGTCTGCTGGTCTCCGACCGGCGGTACGCCGGTCTCGGCATCGGGGCGGCGCTGCTGGTCCATGCCGCCGCGGAGACCCGGCGGGCCGGTGTGGAACTGCTGCGGGTCGACTGCTGGGCGGGCGGCGGGGGCGAGCTGGTCGCGTTCTACGAGCGCAACGGTTTCACCCCCACGGACCGTTTCCTGTCCGAGTCGTGGCCGGGACAGGTGCTGGCCCGACGGGTCGGCTGAGGGCGCGGGCAGGGCACCGGGCCCGCCGGACGCGCCTCAGCGCGCGGCGTACGGGAGGAAGCGGGCCCACGCCGTGGGGGAGAGGGCGAGCCGGGGGCCCTCGGTGGTCTTGGAGTCGCGGACGTGGATGGTGCCGGGGGCGGTGGCTATCTCTACGCAGGATTCGCCGTCGGTGCCACTGCTGTAGCTGCTCTTGAACCACGTCAGTTCGGAGAGGTATCCGGCGGAAGTCTCGCGGATCATGTTTCTCCCCGCAGTCTCTCGATGAAGGCCAGCGACTCCCGAGGTGGGAGGGCCTGCGCCCGGATCGTTCCATACCGCAGTTCGAGGATGCGCAGTTGCTTCGGATCGGTGATCGGCCGGCCGTTGAATGCCCCGTCGGAGCGTCCCACTGTCGTACCGTCCGAGAACTTCAGCAGTTCGATCTTCCCGTCCACTCCTGGATGGGCGTCGGTGCTGGTCGGCATGACTTGGAGTTTGACGTTCCACAACTGCCCCGCCTTGAGCAGGTGTTCGAGCTGCTGTCGCCACACCATTGTGCCTCCGACCGGACGGCGGAGTGGTGCCTCTTCCAGCACGAAATGGAGGGACGGGACCGGGTTCCGCTCGAAGATCGACTGCCGGGCCAGGCGGGCGGCCACCATGCGCTCCACATCGTCCGGCGAGTACGGCGGCTGCGCTGCCTCGAACAGGGCGCGGACATGCTCCGGCGTCTGCAGAAGGCCGTGGACGCTGTTGCACTCGTACACACCGATCTCGACCGCTTGGGCCTCCATCTGTGCCAGAGCTCGCACCTTCTTCGGGTACCGGACCTTGGCCACGTCCTCCTTCATCGCGGCCGGCAAACCACCTGCCCCCAGCACCTCGTCGGCCTTGTCGAGGTACTCGGGCCGCGGAATCCGCTTCCCGCCCTCGATCTTGTAGACCAGGTCCTCGCCGTACCCCACGGCCTCCGCGAACTTCGGGGCCGGCATCCCCACCGACTCGCGGCGCAGTCGTAACTGCCGTCCCACCGTCGTGATCACGGCGACGCCCCACTCGTCGTCCGGATCGACCTCCCAGCCCGGCTCGTCCGCCTCGGTCCTGAGTCGTTCGGCGTCCCCGTCGACCGTCATCGCGCACCCCTCGGTCACCGTGCGTATGCGTAGAGTCATCGATCACCGTAAGGTCAATTACGGGACGGGGTGCGGAGAATGACGAAAAGGGGCGCCCCGGACGGGGCGCCCCTTCGCAGTGCGTACGGGTCAGATGCCTGCCGCCGCCGACAGGTCCCGCTTCAGCGCGGCCAGCAGCTCCGCCGCCTTGGCGTGGGCCGCAGGGAGGCCGGCGTGGGCGGCGACCGGGACGACGGCCTCCAGGTAGCACTTCAGCTTGGGCTCGGTGCCGCTGGGGCGGACGATGACGCGGGCGCCGTCGAGGGTGTAGCGCAGGCCGTCGGTGGGCGGCAGCCTGTCCGTGCCCTGCGTGAGGTCCTCGGCGCGGACCACCGTCAGGCCCGCCAGCTCGGCCGGGGGCTGTTCGCGCAGGCGGCGCATCGCGTCCGCGATGACGGAGAGGTCCTGGACGCGGACCGACAGCTGGTCCGTGGCGTGCAGGCCGTGCTCCACGGCGAGGTCGTCGAGGAGGTCGAGGAGGGTGCGGCCCTCCTCCTTGAGGACGGAGGCCAGTTCGGTGATCAGGAGCGCGGCCGTGATGCCGTCCTTGTCGCGTACGCCCTCGGGGTCCACGCAGTAGCCGAGGGCCTCCTCGTAGCCGTAGCGCAGGCCGTCCACGCGGGCGATCCACTTGAAGCCGGTGAGGGTCTCCTCGTACGGCAGGCCCGCCTTCTCGGCGATGCGGCCGAGGAGGGAGGAGGAGACGATCGACTCCGCCAGCACGCCTCGCGCGCCGCGCCGGACCAGGTGGGCGGCGAGCAGCGAGCCCACCTCGTCGCCGCGCAGCATCCGCCAGTCGTCCCCGCTCTTCACGGCGACGGCGCAGCGGTCGGCGTCGGGGTCGTTGGCGATGACGAGGTCCGGGTCGCTCGTGCGGGCCTGGGCGAACGCCAGGTCCATCGCGCCCGGCTCCTCCGGGTTGGGGAAGGCCACCGTCGGGAAGTCCGGGTCCGGGTCGGCCTGCTCGGCGACGAGCACCGGCTCGGGGAAGCCGGCCCGGGCGAACGCGGCCAGCAGGACGTCGCGGCCGACGCCGTGCATCGCCGTGTAGACCGTGCGGGCGGTGCGGGGGGAGCCGGGGGCGAGGACCGCGTCCGTACGGGCCAGGTAGGCGTCCAGGACCGCGTCGTCCAGGATCTCCCAGCCGGCGTCCGGGCGGGGTACGTCGTTCAGGGAGGCGATCGCCTCGATCTCGGCGGCGATCTCCGCGTCGGCGGGCGGGACGATCTGGGAGCCGTCGCCCAGGTACACCTTGTAGCCGTTGTCCCTGGGCGGGTTGTGGCTGGCGGTGACCTCCACGCCCGCGACCGCGCCCAGGTGCCTTATGGCGAAGGCCAGCACGGGGGTGGGCAGGGGGCGGGGCAGGACCGCTGCGCGCAGGCCGGCGCCGATCATCACGGCGGCGGTGTCCCGGGCGAAGTCGGCGGACTTGTGGCGGGCGTCGTAGCCGATGACGACGAGACCGTCGGTCCGGCCGTTCTTCTTCAGGTACGCGGCGAGGCCGGCGGCGGCGCGGATGACGACCGAGCGGTTCATGCGCATCGGGCCGGCGCCGAGTTCGCCCCGCAGGCCGGCCGTGCCGAACTGGAGGGTGCCGCTGAAACGGGCCGACAGTTCCGTCACGTCGCCGGCGTCGAGCAGCTCGGCGAGTTCCTTGCGGGTCTCCGCGTCGGGGTCCTCGGCGAGCCATGCCTTGGCCCTGGCGATGAGATCGTCGTGCACCTTGGGATCAACCTCTCCTTGTTTGCCTCGTCCATGGGGGCTCCGCCCCCAGACCCCCGTCTGCCCACTCGGCCCACCCGACTCGGTCGGCCGAGAAGCGGACGGGCAGGATCGCGCTCACCGGCACCACGGCATCGCAGCACCGTGGCACGGACCGCCCGCGGCGCCTGCCGCACGTCGCCGCAGGCCCCCCGGGGCGCTTACAGCTTGCCCAGGACCTGGCCGAGCAGTTCGCCCATGCGTGCCGCCGAGTCGCGGCCCGCCTGGAGGACCTCCTCGTGGTTGAGGGGCTCGCCCGTCATGCCGGCCGCGAGGTTGGTGACCAGGGAGATGCCCAGCACCTCGGCGCCCGCCTCACGGGCGGCGATCGCCTCCAGGACCGTGGACATGCCGACCAGGTCCGCGCCGATGACGCGGGCCATGCGGATCTCGGCCGGGGTCTCGTAGTGCGGGCCGGGGAACTGCGCGTAGACGCCCTCCTCGAGGGTGGGGTCGATCTCCTTGCACAGGGCGCGCAGGCGGGGGGAGTAGAGGTCCGTCAGGTCGACGAAGTTGGCGCCGACGATCGGGGACGTGGCCGTCAGGTTGATGTGGTCGCTGATGAGGACCGGCTGGCCGGGGCGCATGCCCTCGCGCAGGCCGCCGCAGCCGTTGGTGAGGACGATGGTCTTGCAGCCGGCGGCGACGGCGGTGCGGACACCGTGCGCGACGGCGGCGACCCCGCGGCCCTCGTAGTAGTGCGTGCGGCCCAGGAAGACCAGCGCGCGCTTGTCGCCGAAGGAGTACGAGCGGATCTTGCCGCCGTGCCCCTGTACGGCCGGCGGCGGGAAGCCGGGCAGCTCGGTGACCTGGAACTCGGCGTCGGGGGCGCCCAGGGCGTCGACGGCCGGAGCCCAGCCGGAGCCCATCACGAGGGCGACGTCGTGGGTCTCGGCGCCGGTGAGTTCGCGCAGGCGCGCGGCGGCGGCGTCGGCGGCGGCGTAGGGGTCGCCCTGGATGTCGTCCGGAAGAAGAGATGCGTTCACGCCGACGAGGGTAGCCGGTCTTCGCCTACGCGCGTAGATGACAGAGCCCACGGGATTGCGATCGTTGTCTTGTCGTTTTCGACAATGGAGGGGCAAATCCGCAGGAAGGGCCCGGTCGGCCGCCTCAGCAGGGGCGCTTGCGGAGTTCCATCACATAGTCGTGGGGCGCCCCCGCGGACTCGGCGGCGTCGGCGATCTCCCCGAGATACCGGGCCGAGGGCAGGCCGCCCTCGTAGCCGTTCAGTACGTATGCCCAGGCGGACTCCTCGCCGTCCAGCGTGTGCACGCGCACCCGGACGCGCCGGTAGATGCCGAGGCCCACGCCCTCCCACCGGTCGAGGGACTCCTCGTCCATGGGCGCGATGTCGTACAGGCCGACGAAAACCTGGGCCCCGGGCTCCTCGACGATCGTCGCCAGCGCGCCCTCCCAGCCCAGCTGCTCGCCGCCGAAGGTCAGCCGCCAGCCGTTCAGCCAGCCTATGGCGCGCAGCGGGGAGTGCGGGGCGCGGCCGGACATCAGCCGCGCGTCGAGGTTGCCGGCGTACGCGGCATAGAGCGACATGGAGAGAGGGTACGGCAGGGGAAACTCCCGCCACGATCGCCCTCTCCCGCCCCAGGAGCCCCGCTCGTGCGGCCCCGGGCAGTAGCACCTTGAAGCGTGCGGGACAATGGGGTACGTGACTCGGATCGTGATCATCGGTGGCGGACCCGGCGGATACGAGGCGGCCCTGGTGGCCGCCCAGCTCGGCGCGGAGGTGACCGTCGTCGACTGCGACGGTCTGGGCGGAGCGTCGGTACTGACCGACTGCGTGCCGTCGAAGACCCTTATCGCTACGGCCGAGGTGATGACCACCTTCGACTCCTCCTACGAGGAGCTGGGCATCATCGTGGCCGACGACACCCCGCCGCTGGAGCAGGCGGCCCGGGTGGTGGGCGTGGACCTCGGCAAGGTCAACCGCCGTGTGAAGCGGCTCGCGCTCGCCCAGTCGCACGACATCACCGCCTCCGTCACCCGCGCCGGCGCCCGGGTCATGCGCGGCCGCGGCCGGCTGGACGGCATGCAGGGCCTGGACGGCTCCCGCAAGGTCGTCGTCACCGCCGCCGACGGCGCCGAGGAGACCCTCACCGCCGACGCCGTCCTCATCGCCACCGGCGGTCACCCGCGCGAGCTGCCCGACGCCCAGCCCGACGGCGAGCGCATCCTGAACTGGACCCAGGTCTACGACCTCACCGAGCTGCCGGAAGAGCTGATCGTGGTCGGCTCGGGTGTGACCGGTGCCGAGTTCGCCGGTGCCTACCAGGCGCTCGGTTCCAAGGTGACCCTGGTCTCCTCGCGCGATCGCGTGCTGCCCGGCGAGGACCCGGACGCCGCCGCCGTCCTGGAGGACGTCTTCCGGCGCCGCGGCATGAACGTCATGGCCCGCTCCCGCGCGCAGTCCGCCAAGCGCGTCGGCGACCGGGTGGAGGTGACGCTGGCCGACGGGCGCGTCATCACCGGCTCGCACTGCCTCATGGCCGTCGGCGCCATCCCGAACAGCGCGGGGCTCGGCCTGGAGGAGGCCGGCGTCAAGCTGCGCGAGTCCGGGCACATCTGGACCGACAAGGTCTCCCGTACGACCGCTCCCGGTGTCTACGCGGCCGGTGACGTGACCGGTGTCTTCGCCCTCGCGTCCGTCGCCGCCATGCAGGGGCGCATCGCCATGTACCACTTCCTCGGCGACGCGGTGGCCCCGCTGAACCTGAAGACGGTCTCCTCGAACGTCTTCACCGACCCGGAGATCGCCACCGTCGGCTACAGCCAGGCGGACGTGGACGCGGGCAAGATCGACGCGCGGGTCGTCAAGCTTCCCCTGCTGCGCAACCCGCGGGCCAAGATGCAGGGCATCCGGGACGGCTTCGTGAAGATCTTCTGCCGCCCGGGCACCGGGATCGTCGTCGGCGGAGTGGTCGTCGCGCCGCGCGCCTCGGAACTCATCCATCCCATCTCGATCGCCGTCGACAACAATCTGACGGTCGAACAGATCGCGAACGCATTCACCGTGTACCCCTCCCTTTCGGGGTCGATCGCGGAGGTCGCGCGCCAGCTCCACACGCGCAAGGCCGGCGGCGAGGCCTGACGGCCGATTCCATGTCCCCGCTGGTCACGGGGAGTTGTCGAGCATGCGTGCGGCATAGTCGGGCGGGGTAGGTCCTATACCACTTCCCGCCTACCCATGCGAACAACTTCTGTTATTCGGCGCAAACTGCTGAAAGCAGACGGTCGTTGGGGTTACTGTCAGTTTCGTGTTCGCTGCAGAACGTCGCCAATTGATCCTCGAAATGGTGCGAGCGAACGGGGCCGTGTCGCTCCGTGAACTCGCCCGCGTCGTCCAGACCTCCGAAGTGACCGTACGACGGGACGTGCGGGCACTGGAGGCAGAAGGACTCCTCGACCGCCGGCACGGCGGTGCGGTACTGCCGGGCGGATTCACGCGGGAGTCCGGCTTTCCGCAGAAGTCCCATCTCGCGACCGCCGAGAAGACCGCCATCGCCGACCTGGCCGCGAGCCTCGTCGAAGAGGGCGAGGCCATCGTCGTCGGAGCGGGGACCACCACGCAGGAGCTGGCCCGTCGGCTCGCCCGGGTGCCCGGACTGACGGTCGTCACCAACTCCCTCCTGGTCGCACAGGCGTTGGCCCATGCCAACCGGGTGGAGGTCGTGATGACCGGCGGCACCCTCCGCGGCTCCAACTACGCCCTCGTCGGCTCCGGCGCCGAGCAGTCCCTGCAGGGGCTGAGAGTGTCGAAGGCGTTCCTGTCGGGCAGCGGTCTGACCGCGGAGCGGGGCCTGTCCACGTCCAACATGCTCTCGGCGTCCGTCGACCGTGCGCTGGTGCAGGCCGCCGCCGAGGTCGTGGTCCTCGCCGACCACACCAAGCTCGGCACGGACACGATGTTCCAGACGGTGCCGACCGATGTCATCACCCGCCTGGTCACCGACGAGCCGCCCGTCCACGACGACCGTGCCGCGACCGAGCTGCAGGCTCTCGCCGATCAGGGGGTGCAGATCGCCGTGGCCGGGGCGAGCGGGAGCCCGGGGGGTGAGCCGGGGCCTGCGGCGCGGCGCGCTCCGCTGCCGGGGCCCAGGCGGGGGCAGGTGCCCGGGGGTGGGCTGCGGGGGATGTTGGGGGAGCCGACGGCAGGGGCCGAGCGGGGGCGTGTCGCCGACCTTCGCAGGCGCTGAGCGGGGCGTGTCGCTGGCCTTCGCAGGCGCTGGGCGGGGCGTGTCGCCGGCCTTCGCAGGCGCTGGGCGGGGCGTGTCGCCGGCCTTCGCAGGCGCTGGGCGGGGCTGTTGCCGGCCTTCGCCTGCGCGCTGAGGGTGCCTGCTCGCCGTAGGGCTTGAGGCCGGCGGGCGGGTGCGGGTCCGGCGTGGTCGTTCGCGCCCCGTGGCGGAGCCGCTGGCAGATGCAGCTCCGCGCCCCTTCAGGGCGGCTGGTGCCGGGTTGTCGGGCGGGTGTGGGTGCGTTGTGGTCGTTCGCGCCCCGTGGCGGAGCCGCTGGCAGATGCAGCCCCGCGCCCCTCAGGGCGGCTGCTCCCCGGTCTCGGTGAAAGGGAACGCCCGGTGGAGCGAAGTCGCTCCACCGGGCGTTGCTCGGGCTCCTGCCGTCAGTCCTTGATCTCGCAGATCGCCGCGCCCGACGTCACCGACGCGCCGACCTCGAAGGTCAGGCCCTTGATGGTGCCCGCCTTGTGGGCGTTCAGGGGCTGCTCCATCTTCATGGCCTCCAGGACGACGACCAGGTCGCCCTCCTGGACCTCCTGGCCCTCCTCGACGGCAACCTTCACGATCGTGCCCTGCATCGGGGAGGCGAGGGTGTCGCCGGACGCCACCGGGCCGGACTTCTTGGCGGCGCGGCGCTTCGGCTTGGCGCCCGCCGCGAGGCCGGTGCGGGCCAGGGACATGCCCAGGGAGGACGGGAGGGAGACCTCCAGGCGCTTGCCGCCGACCTCGACGACGACCGTCTCGCGGCCGGTGTCCTCCTCCGCCTCGGCGTCGGCCGGCGCGGTGAAGGGCTTGATCTCGTTGGCGAACTCGGTCTCGATCCAGCGGGTGTGGACCGTGAACGGGTCGGCGGAGCCGGTCAGCTCCGGGGCGAAGGCGGGGTCCTTGACGACCACGCGGTGGAACGGGATCGCCGTGGCCATGCCCTCGACCTGGAACTCCTCCAGGGCGCGGGAGGCGCGCTCCAGGGCCTCCTTGCGGGTGCGGCCGGTGACGATCAGCTTGGCGAGCAGCGAGTCCCAGGCCGGGCCGATGACCGAGCCGGACTCCACGCCCGCGTCCAGGCGGACACCGGGACCGGACGGCGCGTCGAACCGGGTGACCGTGCCGGGGGCGGGCAGGAAGTTGCGGCCCGGGTCCTCGCCGTTGATGCGGAACTCGAAGGAGTGGCCGCGCAGCTGCGGGTCGTCGTAGCCCAGTTCCTCGCCGTCGGCGATGCGGAACATCTCGCGGACCAGGTCGATACCGGCGACCTCCTCGGTCACCGGGTGCTCCACCTGGAGGCGGGTGTTCACCTCCAGGAAGGAGATCGTGCCGTCCTGGCCGACCAGGAACTCACAGGTGCCGGCGCCCTCGTAGCCGGCCTCCCTCAGGATCGCCTTCGAGGCGCGGTACAGCTCGGCGACCTGCTTCTCGGACAGGAAAGGCGCCGGGGCCTCCTCGACCAGCTTCTGGTGGCGGCGCTGCAGGGAGCAGTCACGGGTGGAGACCACGACCACGTTGCCGTGCTTGTCGGCCAGGCACTGGGTCTCCACGTGGCGCGGACGGTCCAGGTAGCGCTCGACGAAGCACTCGCCGCGGCCGAAGGCGGCGACCGCCTCGCGCACCGCGGACTCGTACAGCTCGGGGACCTCTTCGAGGGTCCGGGCGACCTTCAGACCGCGGCCGCCGCCGCCGAACGCCGCCTTGATGGCGATCGGCAGGCCGTGCTCCTCGGCGAAGGCGACGACCTCGTCCGCACCGGAGACCGGGTCGGGCGTGCCGGCCACCAGGGGGGCGCCGGCCCGCTGGGCGATGTGCCGGGCGGCAACCTTGTCACCCAGGTCGCGGATGGCCTGCGGGGGCGGGCCGATCCAGATCAGCCCGGCGTCCAGGACCGCCTGCGCGAACTCGGCGTTCTCGGACAGGAAGCCGTAGCCCGGGTGGATGGCGTCCGCGCCCGACTCGCGCGCCGCGTTCAGGACCTTGTCGATGTCCAGGTAACTGGTGGCCGGGGTGTCACCGCCCAGGGCGAACGCCTCATCCGCGGCGCGGACGTGCAGAGCGTCCCGGTCGGGGTCTGCATAGACGGCCACGCTCGCGATCCCGGCGTCCCGACAGGCCCGGGCAACGCGGACAGCGATTTCGCCACGGTTGGCGATGAGCACCTTGCGCACGATTGAGGCTCCCTCCTTGAAACAAGCCGAGTTTAGGGACTGCCGACACGTCACTTCGACCCGTCCCCAATGGTGAGCTTGCCCACACGGAGCGTGATGCGAGGCTTGCTCGACCCGCGAAAGTCCTTGTAGCACCTCGGTGCGCAGGACTCCTCCGGGAAACCCTAGCCCTGTCGTGTGGTCAAGGTCTCTGTGAGAGCGTGCTGCGGCCCACTCCGTTTCTTTGTCGAGTCCCTACGAATGGCCCAATGATTCTTTGCTCCTGCCCGAACCCTTGTCCCTGGGTTTACCCGTTAGTAGCGTTCGCGATGACTCGAAACGTACTTCAGGTAACAGCAGCTCTGCTCGGGCTGAGGTCGAAAGTGGGTGGGGGCCGGTGGTACGCAGACCGGTGGCATGGGTCGTGACGGTGGTCCTGTTCGCCGAGGCGCTCGTCATCGCGGCACTGAACTGGTTCCTCGGCATTGTCGTGGACCGGCAGAAGATGTCGCTGGCCGGGCTCGATCCCGACGTCATGTCGACGTCCTCGAAGGTCGGCGGCGTCGTCTTCGGCCTCTACTTCGTCCTGTGCGCCGTGGTGGCCCTGCTCGTCGCGATACGCAATCGCGCCCCGGCCGGCTTCGGTCGCGTCCTGCTGATCAGCGTCGCGGTGGTGCACGCCCTGCTGGGCGCCTTCACCCTGAGCCTGGTGGGCTGGCCGGCGTTCCTGTTCATGATGGTGATGCTCGGGCTCGTCGTCCTGCTCCTGGTGACGTACGACCGTGACGGCGGCCCGGCGCAGGCCTCAGGCGGCGCCCCGGAGGCGGGCGGCGACCCGAAGACCGAGACCGAGCCGGGCGTGTCGCCGGATGCGTTCGAGGGCGTCGCGGGCGAGCCGCACGGCCGAACGGGTGAGCCGCAGGACGGGGACGACGCACCGCAGGACACGGTCCCCGCCCAGCTCACTCAGCCGGTGCCCACAACTCTGTGATGCCGACACCCAGTTCGGCCAGCAGCCGCCGTACCAGGGGCAGGCTGATGCCGATCACATTGCCGTGGTCGCCGTCGATGCCCTCGATGAACGGCGCCGAACGGCCGTCCAGGGTGAACGCTCCCGCGACGTAGAGGGGTTCGCCGGAGGCGACGTACGCGGCGATCTCCTCGTCCGAGGGCTCGCCGAAGCGGACGACGGTGGAGGCGACGCCGGCCACGTACCGGTTGACCACCGTGTCCCAGATGCAGTGGCCCGTCTGGAGGGTCCCGGCCCGCCCGCGCATCGCCTTCCAGCGGGCCGTGGCCTCCTCGGCGTCGGCGGGCTTGCCGAGCGCCTGGCCGTCCAGCTCCAGCACCGAGTCGCAGCCGATCACCAGGGCGCCGTGCACCTCCGGCTTCGCCGCCACCACGGAGGCCTTCGCCTCGGCCAGGGCCAGCGCCAGCTCCGCCGGGGTGGGCGCCGTGATCGAGTCCTCGTCGAAGCCGCTCACGACCACCTCGGGCTCGAGACCCGCCTGCCTCAGGAGGCCCAGACGGGCGGGGGACTGGGAGGCGAGCACGAGTCGCCTGCGCGGCTTAGCAGTCATACCGCCAGGTTAGCGGTGCCGCCGCACTACCTCAGGCCGATCACGATCATCCCGAGCAGCATGGCCAGCGCCAGAACGAGGCCGAGCCGCCGGAGCATCTCCTGCATGTCGCGCAGGTCTTTCGGCGGTTCGTCCTCGGGGTCTGACCACAGCATTCCACCAGCGTGGGGCCGGGCCGGGGAGAATGCCTGAGTAGACGTACTCAAATCGGGGCCCTGATGTCACACCCGGGGGCCCCGGACTCACACCGGGGGCGCCCGCCGGGCTGGGCCGCA
>NZ_JBFAET010000199.1:0-16239 GCF_040642095.1 Streptomyces sp. NPDC020362 | reverse complement strand
TCCGATCTAGGCGCACGGCGCAGAGCGAAGGGCGCAGAGCGATGGGCGCAGAGCGAAGGGCGCAGAGCGATGGGCGCAGTCCGAAGGGCCCGGACCGGTCACCGGTCCGGGCCCTTCGCCGTGCGCCCTCAGCGCGCCGCCAGCTCCAGCAGCCGCGGCTCCGCCGGCGCCTCCTCGGCAGCGGCGACGACGCTCGTGCGGGAGTGGCGCCACAGCCACAGCACATCCCGGCCGAACGACCACACCAGCGAGCCCAGCGCCAGCAGCACGACCGCCAGGTTGGCCGCGGCCGGCAGCAGCTCGGCACCCGCCAGCAGGAGGCAGACGCCCTGGATCGCGGCGACCGTCTTGCGGGCGAACGACGGGGGCAGCGGGGCGTTCAGCCAGGGGGCTACGCGGGCCGCGGCGACGAACGCGTAGCGCATGGAGCCGATCAGCAGCACCCACGGGCCCAGCTGCATCGCCACGTACACGCTCAGGACCAGGATCAGGAACGCGTCGACCTCCATGTCGAAGCGGGCGCCGAGCGCGCTGGAGGTGCCGGTGCGGCGGGCCACCTTGCCGTCCACGCCGTCCAGGACGAGCGCGACGGCGGTCAGTCCGACCAGCAGGGCGACCGGCGGCGTGCTCTCGAAGGAGTCCGCGACCAGCGCGGTCACCCCGCCGACCAGGGTGGCCCGGCCGAGGGTGACCCGGTTGGCGGGCCCGAAGGAGCTGAGCCGGGATCGGTGCAGGGCGCGGGAGAGCACCGCCCAGGTGGCGAACGCGAAGACAAGTCCCGTCAGCCAGCCGGCCGGCCCCATGCCGATCGCCGTGCCGAGCAGGGCCAGCAGCAGGATCTGCACGCCCGCTCCCACAGCGGTCTCCTGTTGCAGCCTCGCGTCAAAAGTGTTGTTCAGGGCCACCGCACACCCTCCGGCCGAGTGACAGAGTCGATCAACGCCGCGTACTGTGCGCGGCCTGTGCACTTCTCGGTACGTGAACAACTTCCCGATCGTTCAGGAGGATGCCGATGAACCGATCGGCCCGCGCGTTCTGGCTCCGCTCACCCGGCCACGGCGAGCTGCGCGACATCACTCTCGCGGACCCCGCCGAGGGCGAGGTTCTGGTCCGCACGCTCTTCTCCGGAGTGAGCCGCGGCACGGAGACACTGGTCTTTCGCGGAGGGGTGCCCGAGAGCCAACACGCCGTGATGCGGGCGCCGTTCCAGGAGGGCGACTTTCCCGGCCCGGTGAAGTACGGCTACCTGAACGTCGGGATCGTCGAGGAGGGACCCGAGGCGCTCGTCGGGCGCACGGTCTTCTGTCTTTATCCGCATCAGAGCCGTTACGTCGTTCCGGTGAACGCCGTGACCGTGGTGCCCGAGAAGGTGCCCGCCCGGCGGGCCGTTCTCGCGGGCACCGTGGAGACCGCCGTGAACGCCCTGTGGGACGCGGCACCCCGGATCGGCGACCGCATCGCGGTGGTCGGCGGCGGCATGGTCGGCTGCTCGGTGGCTGCCCTGCTCGCCCGCTTCCCCGGCATGCGCCTCCAACTGGTCGACGCCGACCCGGCCCGCGCGAAGACCGCCGAGGCCCTCGGCGTGGACTTCGCCGCACCCGCGGACGCCCTCGGCGACTGCGACCTCGTCATCCACGCCAGCGCCACCGAACAGGGCCTTTCCCGCTCCCTCGAACTCCTCGCCGCCGAGGGTACGGTCGTCGAACTGAGCTGGTACGGCGACCGGCGCATCGCCCTGCCGCTCGGCGAGGCCTTCCACTCGCGCCGCCTCACCGTGCGCAGCAGCCAGGTCGGCACCGTCTCCCCGGCCGCCCGGCCCGGCCGCGGCTACGCCGAGCGGATGGCACTCGCCCTCGACCTGCTCGCCGACCCGGCGCTCGACGCCCTCGTCACCGGCGAGAGCACCTTCGAGGAACTGCCGGAGCTGATGCCCAGACTCGCCTCCGGCGAGATCCCCGCCCTGTGCCACCGCATCTCGTACGGCGAAAACGGCCTGACCTGAGAAAAGAGTGAGAGGGGGCTGAACGCGGGGAAGCGAAGAGCCGTACTACACGTCATCCTCCGGCAGTCGGTCGCCGGGGGCACCAGACGCGCCGCACCTGGAGGGTCGTCCGTTGTTCAGCATCACCGTCCGCGATCACATCATGATCGCCCACAGCTTCCGCGGCGAGGTGTTCGGGCCCGCGCAGCGACTGCACGGCGCCACGTTCCTGGTGGACGCCGCCTTCCGTCGCGAGCAGCTGGACGAGGACAACATCGTCGTCGACATCGGCCTGGCCACCCAGGAACTGGGCGCCGTCACCGGTGAGCTGAACTATCGCAACCTCGACGACGAGCCGGAGTTCGCCGGGATCAACACCTCCACCGAGTTCCTGGCCAAGGTCATCGCGGACCGGCTCGCCGAACGCGTCCACAAGGGCGCGCTGGGCGAGGGCGCCAAGGGTCTTTCGGGCATCACCGTCACCCTGCACGAGTCGCACATCGCCTGGGCGAGTTACGAGCGTGCCCTGTGAACGATCTGACGCTGGAGAAGACCGGGCAGGCGCCGCTCGCCCATGTGCCCGTGCAGCGCGCCGCCGCCTCTGTCACCTCCCCTTCCGCCGCCCCCTTCGCCTCCGAGGACGCCGGGATCGTCCCCATGTCCCTGCGCACCGTGCACTTCGTGATGCCCGGCGGTGTCGACGACCCGGCCATGCCGAGCGGCGGCAACGCCTACGACCGCCGGGTCTGCCTGGACCTGCCGGGCTTCGGCTGGCAGGCCGTGCGGCATCCCGTGCCCGGCAGCTGGCCGCGGCCCGCGGCGGCCGACCGTGACGCGCTCGCCCGCACCCTGCGGGACCTGCCGGACGACACTGTTGTCCTGCTGGACGGGCTGGTCGCCTGCGGCGTCCCGGAGATCGTCGTGCCGGAGGCCGAACGGCTGCGGCTGGCGGTGCTGGTGCATCTGCCCCTCGGCGACGAGACCGGCCTGGACGCGTCCGTGGCCGCCGACCTGGACGCCCGTGAGCGGACGGTGCTGCGGGCGGTGCCCGCGGTCGTCGCCACCAGCGACTGGGCGGTCCGCCGGCTCGTCTCCCACCACGGCCTGGCCCCCGACCGGGTGCATGTCGCCGCCCCCGGCGCCGACATCGCGCCCCTCGCGCCCGGCACCGACGGCGTCTCCCGGCTGCTGTGCGTCGCCGCCGTCACCCCGCGCAAGGGCCAGCACCGGCTGGTGGAGGCCCTGGCCACGGTGCAGGACCTGCCGTGGCACTGTGTGTGCGTCGGCGGGCTGACCAACGACCGCGAGTACGTCGCCCACTTGCGCGACCTGATCCGGCGGCACGGCCTCCAGGAGCGCCTGGAGCTCACCGGACCGCAGTCCGGGGCCGCGCTCGACGCCAGCTACGCGGCGGCCGACCTGATGGTCCTCACCTCGTACGCGGAGACCTACGGCATGGCGATCACCGAGGCCCTCGCCCGCGGTGTCCCGGTGCTGGCGACCGATGTCGGCGGGGTGCCCGAGGCGGTGGGCCGTGCCCCCGACGGAGGTGTCCCCGGCATCCTCGTCCCACCGGAGGACCCCGCCGCGCTCGCCGCCGAACTGCGCGGCTGGTTCGGCGAACCCGACGTACGCCGCCGGCTGAAGGCGGCTGCGCGCAGCCGCCGCGCGGCCCTCGGCGGCTGGGCGGCCACCGCCCGCGGCCTGGCCGCGGTCCTCGGCCGGCTCCCCGAAGCACCGAGGAGGGCGGTATGAGGGACACGACGACCGTGACCGGTGGCATCCCGGCTCAGCCCGGGCCCCGCGCGACGGAGTCCGGGCCCGGCGGCGAGGAGCTTGCCGCGGGCGCTGCAACCCACGAGAGCGACCCGTCCGGGGTGATCGCCGGTGCCGGGCCCGTGGCCCGACCCGGTGAGCGGGCCACGGTGCGGCTGCGCGACGGCGCGGAGGAGGAGCCGCCGCGGTACGCCCCCGAGTGGCTGCAGCTGCGGGAAGGCGCCGACGCGGCAGCCCGGGCACAGGACCTGCTGGACCCGCTGCGGATCCGGCTGGCCAATCTGCCGGGCCGGGCGGGCGGTCTGGTCGTGCACGACCTGGGCTGCGGCACCGGCTCGATGGGCCGCTGGCTCGCGCCCCGCCTGGACGGCGCCCAGCACTGGGTCCTGCACGACCGCGACCCCTACCTGCTGCACTTCGCCGCCGTGGCCTCGCCGCGCGCCGCCGGCGACGGCAGCCGGGTCACGGTCGAGACGCGGCGCGGCGACGTCGCTCGGCTCACCCCCGACGCGCTGACCGGGGCCTGCCTGGTGACCGCCTCGGCGCTGCTGGACGTCCTCACCCAGGAGGAGATCGAGGCCCTCGCCGCCGCCTGCACGGGCGCCGGCTGCCCCGCGCTGCTCACGCTGTCCGTCGCGGGCCGCGTCGAACTCAGCCCCTCCCACCCGCTGGACGCCGAGATCGCCGAGGCGTTCAACGCCCACCAGCGGCGCAACGGACTGCTCGGTCCGGACGCGGTCACGGTGGCCTGCGAGGCGTTCACCGAACGCGGGGCGACGGTACGGGTGCATCCGAGCCCGTGGCGGCTCGGCCCCGCCGAGTCCGCGCTGACCGAGCAGTGGCTGCGCGGATGGGTCGGCGCGGCCGTCGAAGAGCAGCCCGGACTGCGTGAGCGCGCCGAACGCTATCTGGACGAGCGCCTGGCCGCCTGCGCGGCCGGTGAGTTGCAGGTCGTGGTCCACCACAGCGACCTGCTGGCCCTGCCCCGGCCGGTGGGAGGGGCGTCATGAGCAGCCAGACGGTGCAGGCCGGCACCGGGCCGCGCACGACGTTGAGGAGCGCCCGGGCGGTTGTGACGTCCCTGCGCACGACGGAGGCGTGCGAGGCGCCCTCGGATACGGCACGCGCCCGTGCGGAGGAGGCCGGACCTGCCCGTCTCCCGCTGCCCCGCACCCCCGAGCCCGAGGAACCCAACACCCCCCGCGCCCCCCGCACCCTCCTGTCCCGCCTCAACTCCCGTGCCCTGCGCACCCACTTCGGCACGGCCATCGGTGTCGTCATCCTGGCTGCCCTCCTCTGGCGGCTGGGCACCGGAGTCCTGCTCGACGGACTGCGGCGCATCGACACGGTGACGGTGCTGGCGGCCCTGGCGATCGGTGTGGTCACCACCGTGTTCAGCGCGTGGCGCTGGCAGCTGGTGGCCCGGGGGCTCGGGATCCGGCTGCCGTTCGGGCCCGCGCTGGCCGACTACTACCGCGCGCTGTTCCTGAACGCGGCGCTGCCCGGCGGGATCCTGGGCGATGTGCACCGGGCGGTCAGGCACGGGCAGAGCGCCGGTGACCTGCGGCGCGGGGTGAAGACGGTCGTGTTGGAGCGGGTCGCCGGGCAGCTCGCGCTGACCGTGTTCGGCGCGGCGGTGCTGCTGACCCTGCCCTCGCCCGTCCGCGACGACGTCCGGGGCTTCGCCCCGCTCGTGGCCCTGGCCGCCGTCGGCGCGCTCGCCGTCGTCGTCGCCGTCCGGATGAACCGTGCCTCCACCCGGCGCCGTGGCGCGCTGCGCAGCACCCTCGGCGAGGCGCGGCAGGGGCTGCTGTCCCGCCAGGCCGGCCCCGGTGTCGCCCTGTCCTCGGCCGTCATCCTCGCCGGGCACGTCGCGATGTTCGTCGTCGCGGCCCGCGTCGCCGGATCCGCCGCCTCCGTGCCGGTGCTGCTCCCGCTCGCGGTCCTCGCCCTGGTCGCCATGGGCCTGCCGGTGAACGTCGGCGGTTTTGGGCCCCGTGAGGGCGTCACCGCCTGGGCGTTCGGCGCCGCGGGACTCGGCGCGAGCAGCGGAGTGGCCGTCGCCGTGGTGTACGGCGTGCTCAGCTTCGTGGCGAGCCTGCCCGGCGCCGTCGTCCTCGTCGCCCGCTGGTACACCGGGCTGCGCGGCTATCCCCGTACGTCCCCGGACGCGTCGGCCGACGTGAGCAACGCGAACGTCGCGCCGAAGGACTCCACGAGGCTCGCCAGCAGTTCCTTCCCCTTTTCCGCCGATCCCAGGGAAGGACGGCCGATGACACCCGATTCGGTATAGGCGGACATTCCCAGGGTGAGCAGATGACGACGGTCGTCAGCGGTGAAATCGGCGGACTCGTAACCAGGGCGGACGAATTCGGGATGAGCGTGCAGCAGAATGGAGGTCTCGATTTCCCCCGCATGCATGTCGGTGAGCAGCGAGGTGAGCACCCCGGCGCGCTCCCGGGCCGTCTCCCACTCCTCTGCGGCCGGGAACAGCGCCGCCTTCTCGCCGCGCGCGGAGGCTTCCTGGACGACGTTGCCCAGCACGTAGTTGCCGCCGTGCCCGTTGACCACGACGAGCGCGTCCACGCCGGAGCGGCGCAGCGACGCCGCGATGTCCCGGACCACCGCATGCAGGGTCACGGCGGAGATGCTGACGGTACCCGGCCAGGTCGCGTGCTCGTGCGAGCAGGAGACCGTCACCGGGGGAAGAAGGTGCACCGGGTACGCCTCGGCGATCTCCCGTGCCACGGCACAGGCGACGAGCGTGTCGGTCGCCAGCGGAAGGAAGGGGCCGTGCTGTTCGAAGCTGCCCACGGGAAGGACGGCGACCTGTGCTGAAACGTCCGCCCCCCGCATCCGTACGTCTTCGGTAGTGTCCGCCGGCACCACGCCGTATGCCGCCGTACGCGCGCCCGAACCACTCATCTTTTCCCGGCCTTTCGTCTCTGCTTAGGAATCAGATCATGACAGAAAACATCGGCATCCTCGGCAAGAAGTCCCAGCGGCGTTCGGGCGCCGAACGCGTTGTGAATGCCCCGCTGCCCACCGTGTACGGGAAATTCCAGGCGATCGGCTACCAGGACCACGACCGCGGGGACGAGCAAGTCGCCCTCGTCCACGGCGAGATCGGCACCGAGAACGTTCTGGTGCGGCTGCACTCGGAGTGCCTGACCGGAGACGCGTTCGGCTCGCAGCACTGCGAGTGCGGTGACCAGCTGGCCTCGGCACTGCGCGCGGTGGTCGCCGAAGGCAGCGGCATCGTCGTCTACCTGCGCGGCCACGAGGGCCGCGGCATCGGCCTGCTCGCCAAGCTGCGCGCGATGGCCCTGCAGGCGGAGGGCCTGGACACGGTCGAGGCGAACCTGGCGCTCGGCCTGCCCGTCGACGCCCGCGACTACGGTGTCGCCGCCGAGATCCTGCGCGACCTCGGGGTGCGCTCGGTGCGGCTGATGTCCAACAACCCGCGCAAGCGCGAGGCCCTGGTACGGCACGGCATCCAGGTGGCCGAGCAAGTGCCGCTGCTGATCGAGCCGTGCGAGAGCAACATCACCTACCTGCGCACCAAGCGGGAGCGGATGGACCACATCCTGCCCCACCTGGACGCGGTGGCCCACGGCTCCTGATTCGGCGGGCGGCCGCCCGGACAGGATCAGGGGATGACCGACGACGTCCTCCTCCTCTCCGCGGCCCAGGTGACACGGCTGCTCGGCCCGGACGCGGCGATCGCCTCCCAGCGGGCGGCCTTCACCGCGCTCGGCACCGGCGAGGCCGACCTGCCCGGGAAGATCATGGAGCCGAGCCGCTTCGACGACAGCGTGATCTTCGCCTACGTCTCCCGGCTGTCGAAGGACACCGGGGCGGTGGCCAAGTTCGGCAGCGTCAACCCGGGCAACGCGGCGGCCGGTCTGCCCACCGTGCACGCGGTCGTCACCGCGCTCGACCCGGAGACCGGCCGGCTCGCCGCCGTCCTGGACGGCACCGCGCTGACCACCCTGCGCACGGCCGGGGGCAGCGCCGTGGCCGTGGACGCCCTGGCCGTGCCCGGCCGCACCGAACTGGCCCTGCTCGGCTCCGGCACCCAGGCCCTCGCCCACGCCCGCATGATCGCCCGGGTGCGCGAGGTGACGGCGCTGCGGCTGTGGAGCCCCGACCCGCACCGGCGCGCCGCGGCCGCAGGCACCCTCGCCGTCGAACTAGGGGTGTCCGTGCGGGCGGTGGACAGCCCCGAAGAGGCCGTCACCGGTGCGTCGGTGGTCGCCGCCTGCACGCTCAGCACGACGCCCGTGGTGCGCGGCGCCTGGCTGGCGCCCGGCTGCACGGTCGTCAGCATCGGCTCCTTCGAGCCCACCCGCCGGGAGGTCGACCCCGAGGTCGTACGGCGGGCCGCGGCCGTCGTCGTCGACGACCCCGGGACGGCGGCCGGGCACGCCGGACCGGTCGTGGACGCCCTGCGCGACGGACTGCTCAGTCCGGACGGCCTCGTCCCGCTGGGCGAGGTGCTCACCGGGCGCCGTGGCGCCCGCACGGCCCCTCAGGACATCCTGTATTTCAACAGCGTCGGACTCGGCATCCAGGACGCGGCGGCCGCCTGGGCCGTGATCCGCGCCGCGAGGGAGGCAGGAGCGTGAACCTCCGGGCCCGCGTGGTCGTCGTCGGCGGCGGGGTGATGGGCACGAGCATCGCCTGCCATCTCGCGCGGGCCGGGGTGCGGGACGTCGTCCTGGTCGAGCGCGACGAACTCGCCGCCGGCTCCACATCCAAGGCCGCGGGCGGGGTGCGCGCGCAGTTCTCCGACGAGCTGAACATCCGGCTCGGCGCGCGCAGCCTGGAAGCCTTCGCCCGGTTCGAGGAGGAGACCGGCCAGGACATCGGTCTGCACCGGGTCGGCTATCTGTTCCTGCTGTCCACACCCGGGCAGGTCGCCGGCTTCGAGGCGGGGGTGCGGCTGCAGAACTCCCTCGGCGTGCCCAGCCGGATGCTCACCCCGCAGGAGGCCCGCCGCCTCTCCCCGCTGATCACCACCGACGGACTGCTGGCCGCCGCCTGGTCGCCGGACGACGGCCACTGCACCCCGGAGGCGGTCGTGCACGGCTATGCGGCCACCGCCCGCGTCCACGGCGCCCGCATCCTGCGCCACACCGAGGTCACCGGCATCGAACGGCACGGCGCCGCCGTCACCGCCGTCACCACGACCCTCGGCCGCATCGCCACCGACACGGTGATCTGCGCGGCCGGGGCCTGGTCCAGGGCGGTCGGCGCGATGGCGGGCGTCGACCTTCCGGTGGAGCCGCTGCGCCGTCAGATCGCCGTCACCGAGCCGGTCCCGGGTCTGCCGCCCGCGCTGCCCATGACGATCGACTTCACCACCAGCCTGTACTTCCACGCCGAGGGCCCCGGCCTGCTGCTCGGCATGTCCGATCCGGACGAGCGGCCGGGCTTCGCCACCGAATCCCACGACCGCTGGATCCCCGGTCTGTGCGAGGCGATGCAGCGGCGCGCCCCCGCCCTGCTCGACCTGCGCCGCACCGGCGGCTGGGCGGGCCTGTACGAGAACACCCCCGACCACAACGCCCTGATCGGCGAGGCGTCTTCGGTGTCCCGTTTTCTGTATGCGACCGGCTTCTCCGGGCACGGCTTCCTGCAGGGACCGGCCGTCGGCGAGATCGTCCGCGACCTGTACCTGGGCCGCCGGCCCTTCCTGGACGTCCGTCCCCTGAGCGCCGACCGGTTCGCGGCCGGCGCCCCGCGCCCGGAGGCCAACGTGGTCTGACCGCGCCGCGGGACCGGACCGTGGCCGAGCAGTCAGTCCACCAGCGCCTCGTGCACCAGCCGGCGCAGCTCCGGGAAGACCTTCAGCGTCTTCGGCCGCACCTGGGTCATGAACTGCACCGTCAGATCACGGCCCGGGTCGACCCAGAAGGCGGTGGTCGCGACGCCGGTCCAGCCGTAGGTGCCGAGGCCCTGCGGGGCGAGGGTGCGGGCCGGGTCGACGGCCACGGAGACGTTGAAGCCGAAGCCGAGGCCCTCGTTGCTGCGCTCCTGGTGGGCGGGCGCACCGAAGGAGCGCCGGTCGGCGCCGCCGGGCAGCTGGTTGCGGGTCATCTCCGCGACCGTGCCGGGCGACAGCAGACGGGTGCCGTCCAGCTCGCCGCCCCGGCGCAGCATCTCCATGAACCGGTGGAAGTCGTGTGCCGTGGCGACGACGCCGCCGCTGCCGGACAGGAACCGCGGACGGCTCTGCACGGGCAGCCCGGGCACCGGCGCGATGCCGCCGTCGTCCGTCTCGCCGTACAACTCGGCCAGCCGGCCCATCTGTCCGGGGGCGAGATGGAAGCCGGCGTCGGTCATGCCGAGCGGACGGAAGATCCGCTCGGCGAAGAACGCGTCCAGCGGCTGCCCGGAGACCACCTCGATCACCCGGCCCAGCACATTGGAGGCGACCGAGTAGTTCCACTGCGTGCCCGGCTCGAACTGCAGCGGCAGGCTCGCGTACACCTCGACCGTCTCGGCGAGGTCGGCGCCCGGCGGCACGGAGGACTCCAGGCCACGGGCGCGGTAGAGCGCGTCGACCGGGTGCTTGTAGTAGAAACCGAAGGTCAGGCCCGCCGTGTGGGTGAGCAGATGCCGGATCAGGATCGGGCCGTCGGCCGGGCGCGTGCGCATCCGAGCGCCCGAACCGCTCTCGTACACACGGGGATCGGCGAACGCGGGGACATGGCGGTCGACCGGGTCGTCCAGGGACAGCCGGCCCTCCTCCACCAGTTGCAGCACCGCGACCGCCGTGACGGGCTTGGTCATGGAGTAGATCCGCCACAGGGTGTCGGCCTCCACCGGGAGCCCGGCCGCCACGTCCCGGTGACCGTACGTGGTGAGGTGGGCGACCCGGCCGCCGCGGGCCACGGCCACCAGGTAGCCGGGCAGGCGCCCTTCGCCGACGTGGCGGGCGAAGTGCTGGTCGAGGCGCTCGAGGGCCCTCGCGTCCAAGCCGGCCTCGTCCGGGCCGACTTCCTGTCGCAGCTGTGCCATCGCTCTCCTTCGGTCGCGTCGTGGGCGTGGGGTCCGGCCCCCGGCCGGGACGACCTGACGCCTCATCGTCGCGCAGGAACACCGGCCCGGGCCTGCTCATCAGGGGTGTGTGTGATCGACGCGACGCCGCGGCCCGGCAGCGCACGGGCCGCGGGTACGGCGCACACGGCCACGGCGGCGAGCGCGAGCAGCGCCGTGCGCTCTCCTGCGCCCATCAGCGCGGTGCCCGCGGCCACGCCGACGACGGGGCCGACGTTCAGCGCGGTCTGCTGCAGCCCGCCCGCCACTCCGGCCACCGTCACGTCCGCATGCCGTACGACGACGTGGGTGGCGGCCACCATCACCGTGCCGAACCCGGCGCCGAGCAGCGCGAAGCCACAGCCGAGCGGGACCGCGCCGGTGGCCCGGGACAGCACGAGGACGCCCAGCGTGAGCGCCGCCGTCGCCGCAGCCGCCGTCCAGCGCGCACCCACCCGGCGCAGCAGCACCGGGCACAGCGGGGCGGACACGACCATCAGCACCGCCAGCGGCAGGCTGCGCAGCGCACTGTGGAACGGATCGAGGCCGAGCCGGCGCTGCAGGACGTACGTCTCGACGAACAGCGTGCCGAACAGCGAGGCCGACACGGCGACGAGCAGGCCGAGTGCCGCCCCGACGGCCGGCGAGCCGATCACCTCGGGCGGCAGCAGCGGGCTCACGGCCCGCCGCTCGTGCCGCACGAAGGCGGCACCGGCGAGCGCGGCGACCGCGAGCCCGGCCGCGGTTGCCGGACCGGAGCCGGGCAGCGCGACCAGCGTGTGCACGAGACAGGCCAGCGCGACCGCGAGGAGCAGGGCGCCGGGGATGTCCAGGGACGCGGACGGCGGCAACCGGCCCGGCGAGCATGGCGCGGTGTGCCGGTTCGCAGGGACGGCGGCCCTCTTGCGGAACCTGCCCGTCAGAGCCGCCGCCAGGCCGAAGCCCGTGGCCGGCAGCACGCCGAGGAAGAACACGGCCCGCCAGCCCAGGCCGCTGACCAGCGCCCCGCCCACCAGCGGCCCCGCGGCCGCCGCCAGGCCGATCGCACTGGTGCGCACCGCGAGCGGCATCGCCAGCCGGTCCGGCGGGAAGGCGGCCCGCAGCATGCCGAGCGTGGCCGGTTGCAGCAGCGCCCCGCACACCCCCTGCACCACCCGCAGCCCGATCACCCAGCCGATACCGGGCGCAAGGCCGACGCCCGCCGAGGCCGCGCCGAACCCCAGCATGCCGAGTGCGAACATCCGCCGCTGCCCGTACCGGTCGCCGAGCCGCCCCGCGAACACCAGCAGGCTCGCCACCGCGACGAGATATGCGGTACTCGTCCACTGCACCTGCGCGAACGACGCGTGCAGCGCCCGCTGCAGGGAGGGCTGGGCGACCGTGAGGACCGTGCCGTCCAGGGCGACGAGCACCGCCCCGGCCACGCTGCTCGCCAGCGTCAGCCGGCGGTTCACCGTCCCTCCCTCGGGCCCAGATGGGCGAGCAGGGCCGTGTCCAGCAGCGGAGCGAAGTCTGCGCCGCCGGTGGCGAGTTGGAGACTGCCCCAGCGCCACAGCTGGGCGATCCCGTGGAGGTTGGCCCACAGGGCGCCCGCGACACGCCGGGCGTCCGCCTCGGGACGGACCCGGCCCACCAGGTCCGCGAGAATCCCGAAGAGCGGCAGGCTCGTCCCGCGCAGCCCCAGGTGTCCGCTCTCCAGCAGGTCATGACGGAACATCAGCTCGTACATGCCGGGGTTGTCCAGCGCGAACTCCAGGTAGGTCCGGGCGAGTTCCGTCAGCTGTGTGCGCGGATCGCCCGCGTTCGCGAGCGTCGCCCCGGCGCGGTCGCCGAGCTCGGTGAACCCCCGCCGGGCGATGGCGGACAGCAGCTCCAGATGGGTGGGGAAGTAGCGCCGCGGCGCGCCGTGCGAGACCCCCGCGCGGCGGGCGATCTCCCGCAGCGTCAGCGCCTGGACGCCCTCGGCGGCCACCAGCTCCACGCCCACGTCGATCAGGCGGGCCCGCAGACCCGTGTCGTTCTCAGCCATAGACACTGTCTACCAGCCGGTAGTAGACACTGTCTACTGAAGGGGGGTGCGTCGGGAATGAGCGGCCCGCCCGGCCGAGTTGACGCGGGTATGACTCAGGACGCCACGCAGGACGCACTGCTGAAGCTGCTCTCCGAGGAGAACGGAGGGGTGCTGGTCACCCTCAGGAAGGACGGCCGCCCTCAGCTGTCCAACGTCAACCACGCCTACTACCCGGACGAGCGGATCATCCGGGTCTCGCTCACCGACGACCGTGCCAAGACCCGCAATCTGCGCCGCGACGCCCGCGCCTCCTACCACGTCACCACCGCCGACCGGTGGGCGTACACGGTCGCCGAGGGTGCGGCCGACCTGTCGCCGGTCGCCCAGGATCCCCAGGACGAGACGGTCGAGGAACTGGTCCGGCTCTACCGGGACGTGCGGGGTGAGCACCCGGACTGGGACGACTACCGGGCCGCCATGGTCCGCGACCGCCGGCTCGTGCTGAGGCTGCGCGTCGAGCGGGCGTACGGCATCCCCGGGGGCTGACATCCCCGGGGGCCGGACTACGGCACCTCGGCGGTCCGTGCCTCGATGGCCCGCAGCACGGCCACCATGTCCTGCCCGCCGTGGCCCTGCGCCACGGTCTCCTCGAACAGGGCGTGGCACACGTCGAGCAGGGGCGAGGCCAGGTGTGCCCTGCGGGCCGCCTCGGCGATGAGCCGGTTGTTCTTGAGGACGTCCAGGGCGGCCGCCTGTACGGCGAAGTCCCGCTCGCGCAGCTTGGGTGCCTTCGTCCGGGAGACCCCGCTGGCCATGGGGCCCGCGTCCAGCACGTCCAGGAACAGCCGCCGGTCCAGGCCGTGCCGCTCGGCGAAGTGGAACGCCTCGGTCATCCCGGTCACCAGGGTGATCAGGAACAGGTTCACCGACAGCTTCATCAGCAGGGCGCCCGGGACCGCGCCGCACCCGAACGTCTCCCGGCACAGCGGTGCGAGCAGCGGCCGCACGGCCGTCACGGCGGACTCCTCGCCGGCCAGCATGGCCACCAGGTTCCCCTGCTCCGCCGGGACGCGTGACCCGGAGACGGGCGCCTCCACATAGCTTCCGCCCGCCGCCCGTACGTCGGTCTCCAGGGCGTGCGAGTACTCGGGGGAGGTCGTGCCCATGTGGACGACGGTCCGCCCGGCGACGCGCGCACCGAGGGCGGGAGTGCCGCGGCCGAGGACGGCATCGAGCGCGGCCTCGTCCGCGAGCATCAGAAGGATCACCTCCGCCCGCGCGAACACCTCGTCGGGGTCGGCCGCGACCTCGGCGCCCGCCGAGCGCAGCGGCTCGGCGCGCTCCGGGGTCCGGTTCCACACGACGAGGGGCGGGCCGGAGGCCGCCAGGCGCAGCGCCATGGGCCGGCCCATCACTCCGAGACCGATGAAACCGACGTTCACGGGGCCGCCCTCCGCTCGACGGGTCGACTATGACCGCTGTCATAGTAGCGGGCGTTATGACGCCGGTCATAGAGTGGGCGCGAGGATCGGAGGACAGGCATGGCCGACCCGCGGCACGGACCGCGCGAGCGGATGGTCTTCAGCGCGGCCCAGCTCATCCGGCGCGACGGGGTCGCGGCGACCGGTATGCGGGACGTCGCCGCACACGCCGGGGCGCCGCGCGGCTCGCTCCAGCACTATTTCCCGGGCGGCAAGGAACAGCTGGTCAACGAGGCCGTGACCTGGGCCGGCCGGTACGCCGGTCGGCGCGTGGCACGGTTCCTCACGGGGCTCGACGAGCCGACGCCGAGCGGCCTGTTCGCGGCCATGGCGGCCCAGTGGACCCACGAGTACGCGACGGAAGGCTTCGCCGCGGGGTGCCCGGTCGCCGCCGCGACCGTGGACTGCGCCACCACGGACCCCTCCACCCGCGAGGCCGCGGCCGCCGCGTTCGCGACCTGGCGCGGCCCGGTCGCCGAGGCCCTGACCGGTATGGGGGTGCCTGCCGCCCGCGCCGGTTCCCTGGCCACCTTGATGATCAGCGCCCTGGAGGGGGCGATCCTGATGGCCCGGGCCGAACAGGACGTACGCCCGCTGACGACCGTCGTGGCTGAACTCGGGCCGCTGCTCGACGCCGCGGTGGTCCCCTCCCGGTGAGACGCGGCCCGGAGGTGCTTGTACCGCACGGCGTCCCGCACTAGCCTCCGCCCGTGATCAATGGGGCACATGTGGTGATCCACAGCCGGGATGCCGAGGCCGACCGGGCCTTCCTGCGGGACGTCCTCGGCTGGGCGCACGTCGACGCGGGCCACGGATGGCTGATCTTCCAGGCCCCGCCTGCGGAGGTCGCCTGCCATCCCACGGACGGCGAGCCGTCGCACGAGCTGATGCTGATGTGCGACGACCTGGAGGCGACACGGCAGCAGCTCGCCCAGCGGGGTGTGGAGTTCGCCGAGCCGGTCGAGGAGGCGCGCTGGGGCCGTCTCACCGCGCTACGGCTTCCCGGCGGCGGACGGCTCGCCCTGTACGAGCCGCGCCACCCGCGGCCGTAGAAGTGCTCAGCCCGCGGTCCCTTCGGCGGTGAGAGTGGCGACCAGCATGTCGCCGACCATCGTGCGGTAGTGCTCGCGCTGCGCCGGGTCCAGCAGGTCGCGGCCGAACAGCGCGCCGAAGGTGTGCCGGTTGGCCACCCGGAAGAAGCAGAACGAGCTGATCATCGCGTGCACGTCGACGGCGTCGAGATCGGCCCTGAACCGGCCCTCCCGCTGCCCGGCCTCCAGGGTCCGCCGGATCACGCCCAGCGCGGGCGAGCCGACCCTGCCCAGCTTGCGCAGGGCGCCGAGGTGCTGTGCCCCGTGCACATTCTCGATGCTCACCAGGCGGACGAAGTCGGGATGGCGCTCGAGATGGTCGAAGACGAGTTCGGCCAGGCGCCGGATGGCCGTCACCGCGTCCAGGTGCTCGACGTCCAGCTGCTGCTCGGCCTCGTGCAGTTCCCCGTACACCCGCTCCAGTACGGCCGTGAACAACTGCTCCTTGCCACCGAAGTAGTAGTAGATCATCCGCTTGGTGGTGCGGGTGCGGGCCGCGATCTCGTCCACCCGGGCGCCGTCGTAGCCGGCCCTGGCGAACTCCTGCGTCGCCACGTCGAGGATCTCGGCCCTGGTGCGCGCGGCGTCACGCGTCCGCGCGTCGGGTGCTGCCGGTTCGTCGACGCTGGTCATGGAGTTCCTTCGGGCAGGGGGCGGGCGATGCTCGCTCGCGTGCCGGTGATTCTAGAAGCAGGTCCCGGCGGCGCGGCCGAGGTCTTCGTCACGCCCGCGGTGTCCCCGGTCCGTCCGCTGCCCCCGGCCCGGCGACGGGACCCGGCCACCGGTACGCCGCGGGCCGGGGGCCGCGGGGGGAGCCGGGGCGTCGGGGGGGGGGTTTCGGGGGGGGGTTGCGCT
>NZ_JBFAET010000198.1:0-16436 GCF_040642095.1 Streptomyces sp. NPDC020362 | reverse complement strand
CTGCCCGCCGCGAGACGCGCCCCCGAGCGCAGCAGCGCCCCGAACGGGTACTGCCACGCGGCCCGTTCGGGGCCGAGGAACGGGATCGTCAGCTCGTCCATCTGCGGCTCGTGCGCGGCCCACAGGGGCTGCAGGTTGGCGGTGGCGCCGAGCCGGGCGAAGCGCGGCACGTCGTCCGGGTGCACCACCTGCAGATGCGCCAGATGCGGCCGGGTGTCGCTCGGCCCGTTCGCGGCGCGGGCCGCCTCGACGGCGTCCAGCGCGTCCCGCACGGCCCGGTCGCCCAGCGCGTGGAAGTGGCACTGGAAGCCGAGCGCGTCCAGCTCGGTCACGTACGCGGGAAGCCGGTCCGGGTCGATGAAGCTCTTGCCGCGGTTGGCGGTGGCGCAGCCGCAGCGGTCCAGATAGGGGTCGAGCAGCGCGGCCGTGTGGTTCTCGGCGACCCCGTCCAGCATCAGCTTCACGGTGCCCGCCCGGAACCGCCCGTGGCTCGACGCGGCCCGCTTCTCGACGAGTTCGGGGATCTGCTCGGCCCCGCGCTCCCGGTCCCACCACAGCGCGCCGACCACGCGCGCCGTGAGCGAACCGTCCCGGGCCGCCGTCAGATAGGCCTCGGCCGGATCGTCCATCCCGAGGAAGTCGCCGATCAGCGCGTCCTGCCAGGCGGTGATGCCGAGCGCGTGCAGATGCCGCTGGGCGTGCAGCAGCGCGGCCAGCCGGTCGGCGGTGGTGGCGGGCGGTGTGAGCCGGCCCACCAGCTGCATCGCACCCTCCTGCAGGGTGCCGCTCGGTGCGCCCGAGGCGTCCCGCTCGATGCGCCCGTCGGCCGGGTCCGGGGTGTTCCGGTCGACACCGGCCAGCTCCAGTGCGCGGCTGTTGACCCAGGCGCCGTGGTGGTCCCGGTTGGGCAGGTAGACCGGCCGGTCCGGGACGACCGCGTCCAGCAGCTCCTTGGTCGGCGTACCGCCCTCGAAGGCCTCCATCGACCAGCCGCCGCCGAGAATCCACTCCCGCTCGGGATGGGCCTCGGCGTAGGCGCGCACGGCGGCCAAGGTGTCCTCGGCGGTCGTGGTCCCGGACAGGTCGCACTGGGTCAGTTCGAGCCCGGCGGGGACCGGATGGACGTGTGCGTCCTGGAAGCCCGGCAGCAGCAGCCGCCCGGCCAGGTCGACCACCTCGGTGCGCGGCCCGGTCAGCTCGCGCAGTTCGCCGTGCCCGACGGCGGTGATGCGGTCGCCGGTGACGGCCACGGCGGTCGCCGTACGGCCCGCGGGAGTGAGGACGGGGCCGCCGGTGAAGAGCAGATCAGCGTGCATGATGCCTTTCCTGGAAGGTCAGTTGGAGGTGGTCAGAAGCTGCTGGGAGTCGGCGTCGGTGCCCTCGCCGGTGCGGAAGTACGGTGATCTGCGCACCCACTTGGCCCAGGCCGCCACCACGAAGCCGGACACGATCATCGTCACCGGCATGAGCAGCAGGAACCAGCCGTTGTCGGCGCTGACCTCGAAGTGGTCGGCGGAGTCGTAGAAGGACCAGCCGAGGTAGCCGCCGAGGCACAGCAGCCCCAGGGCGCTCAGTGCGGGCAGTACCACCGCCCGTACCCCCTCCCGCCAGTCCTGTCGCAGCAGCGAGCGGAAACGGACGGCGGCCGCGAGCGCGGTCAGGGCGTACGACAGGGCGACGACGATGCCGACGGCGTTCACCGTCGCATTGATCATGTCCGCGAGGCGCGGGATCACCAGGGCGAGTACCGCAACCGCCGTGGCCAGGGCTCCGACCAGCAGCGTCCCGGCCGCCGGCGTTCCGTACCGGGCACTGACCCTGGACCACACCGGCCCGAGCGTGCGGTCCCGGCTCATCGCGAACATGCCCCGGGCCGTCGGGATGACTCCGGCCTGGAGCGAGGCCACCGCCGAGAACATCAGTGCCACCAGGGGCAGTGCGGCCAGCGGCTGGGCGGCCAGCCGGTCCCCGAAGTACGCCAGCCCCTCGGCTCCGTGTCCGGCCAACTCGCCCTCGGACAGGACCCGTTGGAAGGCGACGGAACCGAGGAGGAACAGCCCGAGCATCGTCACCAGGGTGATCAGCCCGGCCCGCGAGGCGTCCCGCGGATCGCGCACCTCCTCGTTCACGGTGAACGCTGCGTCGAAACCCCAGTAGCAGAACACCGACAGCAGCAGACCCTGCGCCAGCGCGGTCGCCGAGGGGATCGCGAACGGGTCGAACCAGGACAGCCGGAAGGGATGCGGGCCGGCGGCGATTCCGTACCCGCAAAAGCCCAGCAGGACGACGTACTCGAAGACCAGCAGCCAGGACTGCAGCCGGGCAGCGGTGCGGACTCCGGTCACGGCGGTGAGGGTCACCGCGACGAGTACGAGAATGCCCACCGCCGTGGTCTGCGCGGTCGAGCCGGGATCCAGGGCGAGCGAGCCCATCCGGTGCAGGCCCGCCTGCCCGGCCAGCTGGAGCAGCGCCGAGCCGGTGACCGCCGTGGTGTAGGCGAGGAAGGCGATGCTCGCCACGAAGTTGACCCAGCCGACCATGAAACCCAGCCAGGGGCTGAGCGAACGGCCCACCCACACGTAGCCGTTGCCCGCGTTCGGCTCCACCCGGTTCAGCCGGGAGTAGGACCCGGCGATGCCGAGGACCGGCAGGAACCCGAGCAGCATGATGGCCGGCAGATGCAGGCCGACCACACCGGCGGTCACACCGAGACCGATGCCGATGCTGGTGGTCGCGGCCGTGCTGGACGCGGCGACGGCGACGCTGTCCAGCACGCCCAGGGACTTGCGCAGCTCGGGCTGCGCGGGGGGATCCACACCGAAGGGGGTCTCGCTCATGCCGGCTCTCCGCTCGCACCGCAGGGCCCGGTCGGCCCCGGTGACCGCAGATGAAACCGCCCGTGCACTTCACAGGTCAACGGTGTTGTCATAAGGTGCCGGGCACACCCCGGGAGGCCCTCATGAGCGAACGCGTCGTCCCGCCCGCCGAACGACGGCGCAGGCGCCCCACCAAACAGGGCGTCGTGCTCTGCGAGGAGCTGATCGTCGAGACCGCGCTCCGGCTCATCGAGGAGCACGGCGCCGACGCCCTCTCCGTGCGCCGCCTCGGCCGCGCCCTCGGCGCCGATCCCAGCTCCCTGTACCGGTACTTCCGGCACACCGACGACCTGATGCTGGCCATCGCCGACGAGCTCATCGGACGTACCCAGCGCAGCTGGCGGCCCACCGGCGACTGGCGCGCCGACCTGCGCGAGCTGGGCCTGCGCATGCACGCGGACGCCCTGGCCCACCCCCGGGCCGCGATGCTCAGCGCCCACCGCGTCACCGGCCGCACCCACGAGATCCAGGCGGTCGAGAAGATCCTCGGCGTGCTGCGCCGGGCCGGCTTCCCGGACCAGGACGCGGTGCGGATCTACCACACCTTCGTCGACCAGGCCCTGGCCTTCGGTGCCCTGGACTCCGCCGGAACCGCTCTGCCCAGGCCCGCCCGCGAGGCCGAGGCCGAGGTGTGGCGGGACACCTACGGCCGCCTGCCCGCCGGCACCCACCCGCACATCGCGGCCACCGCCCGCCATCTCGTGGCCTCCATGCGGACCAGTTCCTACCCGGCCGCCCTGGACCTGCTTCTGACGGCCGCGCAGACACACCTTGATCGGCTCCGTGCCGGGACGGAGGGCTGACGGTCACACTGGACGCCGTTCGCCCGTCATACGAACACAGTCCATCCCGAGGAGGCCGTACGCCCATGACCCCGCCGCCCGCCCGCACCGCCGAGCAGCGCAAGAAGGACACCCTCCACCGCCTGGAGCACGACGTCGACGCCTGGGTCGCCACCGCGGGCGAGGACGGCGCCGCGCCCTACCTCGTCCCCCTGTCGTTCGTCTGGGACGGCGCCACCCTGCTGATCGCCACCCCGGCGGGCAGCCCCACCGGCCGCAACCTCCTGGCCACGGGCGCGGCACGGCTGGGCATCGGACCGACCAGGGACGTCGTCATGATCGAGGGCACGGTCCGGGCCGTGACCCCCGAGGACCTGCCCGAGGAGGACGCCGAGGTCTTCGCGGGCAAGACCGGCTTCGACCCGCGCCGACTCGCCACCCCCTACCTGTACTTCAGGATCCTTCCGCAGCGTGTCCAGGCCTGGCGCGAGGAGAACGAGCTGCGCGGGCGGGAGCTGATGCGCGAGGGTGTGTGGCTGTCCGCCGACTGAATCAGGCCGGGCGCAGCCCGATGAACCGGCCGGGTCATCCCAGGGAGTTGCCGCAGGGAGCACGGACGGCCACCTCCCTAGCCCCGGCCACGGCAGCGGGGCACGGCCCGGCCACGGCACCTGTGCACGGCCGGGCCATGGCACCGCGGCACGGCCCGGACACGCACTGCCCGGCCATGTCGTCCGAGCACGGCCGGGCCCGTCCGCCCGGTCCCGGTTCAGTCCCGGGCGGCCTTTGCGGCGACCGGCCACGCACCCGTCGACCGGGCGATGGCCTTGGCGCCGGTGCGGTCGACCGCGCTGTGCACCACCGCGAAGATGGCGCCATGGACCGCCGCCGCGAGCAGGATCTCGCCCCAGCCGCGGTCCGGGTCCAGCGCCTCGGGGGCGTCCTCCTCGTGCCGCAGCGCCGTCCACGCCGTACGGAAGGCCAGCCCCGCCAGTGCCCCGCCCACTCAGCTGAGCACGAATCCGAGCGGCTGGTAGACGAGCGGGAGCCTCAACTTCTTGTGCTTCGCCATGCAGCACTCCTTCCTCGTCCCGGGCCGCTCGTACGGGACGTTCGAGCGGCGCCACCCGTTCGTCCGAGGCACCGGACGGGTGCCGCCCGGTCCCCGGACAGCCGGGCCGCCGAGGCCCCCGGATGCGCGGTGTGATCCGCGCTGCCGGGCGCAGTCGGCTCTGTGGCCCTGCACCTGGCGACCGGGCAGGTCGCTCGGGAGGCGTCCGCCTCGCCGGCGATCGGCGGGCTCCTGGTCCGTGTCGCCCACCGGCTGGGCCGCGACGCCCGTGACCAGCTCATCGGTGAGGCCGCCGACCCGGAGCTGAGCGGCAGGATCCGGGAGCTGCTCAGGGCTCAGCCGGAGATCGACGGCGTGGAGGCGCCGTTCACCGTGAAGACGGGCTTCGACACGACCTCGGCGGCCGCCGCGTCGACCCGGTCCCGGGCCTCGACAGCGAGCGGGTCGAGGTGGTCGCCGTACACGTCAAGTGGTCGCCGGCCCGTACGTTCCCCGTCGCCGACCCGGTCCTTCCCGACGCGACCGACCGGCCGGCGGGTGAGGCAGGAGAGAGCCCCGCCGCGACGGGGGAACGCGGCGGGGCCTGACGCACGAGTGCCCGCCCGGAAACCGGTTCATGCATCGCGGACACAGATTTATCCAAAAAGAGTCGCTCCCGGGCCGGAATCAGCTCTCGCCGAGGGGCTCCAGGACGAACACCGGGATCTGCCGGGGGGTCTTCTTCTGGTAGTCGGCGTAGGGCGGATAGGCGGCCACCGCCCGCTCCCACCACTCGTCCTTCTCCGCACCGGTGACCTCACGGGCCCGCATGTCCTGCTTGACCGGCCCGTCCTGCAGTTCCACGTGCGGCTGGGACTTGACGTTGAAGTACCAGACCGGGTGCTTGGGCGCACCGCCCTGTGAGGCGACCACGGCGTACCGCCCGCCGTGCTCCACCCGCATCAGTGGCGTCTTGCGGATCTTCCCGCTGCGGACGCCCAGGGTGGTCAGGAGGATGACCGGCATGCCGGTGTCCAGCAGGGTCGTGCCCTTCGTGCCGCCCGAACTCTCGTACAGCTCCACCTGCTCGCGCACCCACTGCGTCGGGCTGGGCTCGTACTCGCCCTCAAGTGGCATGGGATCCGTCCCCTTCGTCGGTCCAACGGCTGACGTGCGACCACCTGCAACACCGGCGGCCGCGCGAATCATCCGTACCGCGGAATTCTTCGCCCGTACGGGTGATTACCGCGCAGTGCCCCACGGGCGGTCAGGCGGGTCACACGGTCATCCGCACCGCCAGCACCAGCATCACGCCGCTGGAGAGCAGCGCGGTCGCCAGCCGCCCGCGATGCCCCGTCAGGGCCCGGCCGAGCAGGGCGCCACCGCCCGCGAGCAGCAGCTGCCAGCTCGCGGAGGCGGCGAAGGCCGCCACGACGAAGGCGGCCTGCTCCACCGGCCGCACTGCCTCGGGGGTGCTCGTGCCGAGGACCAGAGCCGCGAAGTACACCACTGTGACGGGGTTGAGCAGGGTGATACCGAGAAGGCCGAGATACGCGCGTGCGGCGCCGGGATCCGGCCGCTCGGGCCGGGTGGTGAGCCGCTGGGCACGGTACTGGCGCAGGGCGAGCAGCCCGCCCCGCACCGCGATTGCGGCGAGGACCAGCGCCGAGACCCAGCGCAGCGGGCTCAGCACGGGCCGCAGCGCCCCCGCCAGGGCGGAGCCGCCCGCCGCGGCGAGCAGCGCGTACAGGCCGTCGGCCGAGGCGACGCCGAGCGCGGCGCAGGCACCGGTGCGCAGCGAGGTGCGGGCGGTGAGGGAGACCAGGTAGGTCCCGACCGCGCCGACGGGCACGGCGATGCCGTATCCGGCGAGCAGTCCCGCCAGGAGCGCGGCCGTCACGGGCAGACGGGGCCGGGCCTGCGACGACGGCCGGGCTGCTGCTGCCCCCGAACCGGAAGGACAGCGGCGGAGCTCGGCGGCAGAATGGAGGGGGTACACAGCATGGGCAGATCCTGGGGCCACCGCCTGCGCGTCGGCAACCGGATTTCGGCGCGTTCCGGCCCCTGCCGACCACATTCCTCGGCCAGATCGTGCAGATCACCGATCTGGCCGAACTTGTTGCCTCTTTGTTAGGTGCCCGGGGCATCTAATGAAGATCGGCACGACGCACTTCTTTCGTCTGCGAGGTCTTTCCATGACGGAACTGACGGACATCACCGGCCCGGCGACTTCGGCCGAACCCGTCGCCTTTCCCCAGGACCGCACCTGCCCCTACCACCCGCCCACCGGATACGCCCCGCTGCGCGAGGGACGGGCACTGGCCCGCGCCACCCTCTTCGACGGCCGTGAGGTCTGGCTGGTCACCGGCCACACCGCCGCCCGCGCGCTGCTCGCCGACCCCCGCCTGTCCAGCGACCGGACCCGCCCCGGCTTTCCGGTGCCCACCGCCCGCTTCGCGGGCGTCCGTGACCGCCGGGTCGCCCTGCTCGGCGTCGACAACCCGCTGCACCAGACCCAGCGCCGGATGATGGTCCCGTCGTTCACCGTCCGACGCGCCACCGAACTGCGGCCCACGATCCAGCGGATCGTGGACGACCTGCTGGACGCGATGATCGAGCAGGGCCCGCCGGCCGAGCTGGTCTCCGCCTTCGCCCTGCCCGTGCCCTCCATGGTGATCTGCGGGCTGCTCGGCGTGCCGTATGCCGACCACGCCTTCTTCGAGGAACAGTCCCGCAGGCTGCTGCGCGGCCCGCTGGCCGCCGACAGCGAGAACGCGCGCGACCGGCTGGAGGCGTATCTCGGCGGTCTGGTCGACCGCAAGGCCCGGCAGGCCGAGCCCGGCGACGGGATCCTGGACGATCTCGTCCACACCCGGTTCCGCGAGGGCGAACTGGACCGGGCCGACCTGATCTCCCTCGCCCTCATCCTGCTGGTCGCCGGCCACGAGACGACCGCCAACATGATCTCCCTCGGCACCTACACGCTGCTCCAGCACCCCGACCGGCTGGCCGAGCTGCGCGCCGATCCGGCGCTGCTGCCCGCCGCGGTCGAGGAGCTGATGCGGATGCTGTCCATCGCGGAGGGCCTGCTGCGGGTGGCCCGGGAGGACATCGAGGTCGACGGGACCACGATCCGGGCGGGCGAGGGCGTGCTCTTCGCGACCTCGGTCATCAACCGCGACGCGTCCCGCTACGACGACCCCGACAGCCTGGACTTCCACCGCCCCGCCCGCCACCACGTGGCGTTCGGCTTCGGCATCCACCAGTGCCTGGGGCAGAACCTGGCCCGCGCGGAACTGGAGATCGCCCTCGGTGCCCTGGTCGAACGCCTGCCCGGTCTGCGGCTGGCCGCACCCCCCGAGGAGATCCCCTTCAAGCCCGGCGACACGATCCAGGGGATGCTGGAACTCCCCGTGACCTGGTAAGAGGCTTTGTCCATGCACATCGAGATCGACAAGGACACCTGCATCGGCGCGGGCCAGTGCGCGCTCACCGCGCCGAGCGTGTTCACCCAGGACGACGACGGCTTCAGCCTGCTGATCCCGGGCCGTGAGGACGGTGCGGGCGACCCGATGGTCCGGGAGGCGGCCCGCGCCTGCCCGGTGGGCGCGATCACGGTGACGGAAGCAGAGGGCTGACGCCCGCCCCCGGCCCGGCCGCCGCAGCCGCGTCAGTAGGGTGCCCGGATGAGCGAACACGCCGGGAAGCCCTTCCTCTACGTCGTCGTCTGCGCGGCCGGGACAGCCGCCGGAGTCACCAGGCTGATCGACGCCGCCCAGGAGCGTGACTGGGAGGTCGGCGTGATCGCCACCCCGGTCGCGATGAACGGGTTCTTCGACACCACCGCCGTCGAGACCAGCACCGGCCGCCCCATACGGTCGGCCTGGCGCTCCCCGGCCGACCCGCGCCCGTTCCCGCCGCCGGACGCCGTGGTGGTGGCGCCCGCCACCTTCAACACCGTCAACAAGTGGGCCGCCGGACTGGCCGACACCCTCGCCGTGGGCACCCTGTGCGAGGCCGCCGGACTGGGCGTCCCCATCGCGGTGCTGCCCTGCGTGGCGGACGCGCTGGCCGCCCACCCCGCCTACCAGGACAGCCTGATACGGCTGCGCCGGATGGGCGTCTGCTTCGGTGAACCGTACTCGGGCCTGCCCGGCGCGGACGGCCGGCCGCCCGAGTTCCCCTGGGAGCGCGCCCTGGAGCTGCTGGAGGGGCCCTGAGCGGGCGTCAGTGCACCTTGCGGACGTAGTGTGCACTGCCCGGCGTGGACACGTTCACGTCCCGGCGGACGATGCTCAGCCGCGCGCCCCAGCGCCCGAGCGCCTTGCGCAGACCGCTGTCCGTGTACTCGATGTCCACCACCCGGTCGGCGAAGGCCTTGGCGTACACCTCGCACTCGTCGTACTGCCCGCACTCCTCCGCGACCGCGAAGTCCAGCCCGGCCGCCTTGCGTTGACCGGCCAGCTCGGCGGTGTTCTTCTGCCCGACGGCCAGGTGCCGGGCGTGCGCGTGCCGGGAGAGCAGGCGCATGAAGGCGATCGCGTCGGCGGCGGTGAGCAGGCGCCGGGAACGCGTGTAGCTGTCGTAGTTGTCGGGCTCGACGGCGTCGAAGCCCTTCTTCGCGCAGCCGTCGATCCACCGGTCGACCCGCTCCGCCACGCGCTCGCGCCTGGCCGGTGTGCGCAGGTCGAGCAGTGGTTCGTTCCAGTCCTCGTCGATGACGACCCTGCCGTCGCCGTCCCGCAGCAGCAGGTCGGCCGGCCAGGAGGAGCGCTCCTCGGGCTGGGCCTGGAAGGCGTTGACGTAGCAGATGTTGTAGAGGCCGGGCGCCGGGGAGTCGGACCGGTCGCGGCTGACGATCCGGACCCCGGCGGGCGGCGGATAGGCGCCGCCGATCTGGTAGTCGAACCCGGCGTGGCGCGGCGGCAGTTGGACCGCGGCCGGCTTCGACGACGCCTTCTCGCCGCTACCGCTCCTGCCGCCGGAGCCGCAGCCCGTCAGCACCGGCAGGGCGACGGACAGGGCGAGCAGCAGCGCGCCGGCACGCGCCCCGGACCTGGCACGCGGGAAACACCCTGGGTGGGCACGTCCGCTCCATCGATCGCGGGTACGGCCCCGCCTCGGACCGGAGTGAAACCGTCCTGGCGACTGGGACCGGGCTGGGACCGTGTGTCCGACACCGGCTGGGCGCACCTCTGGGTGCCCGCCGGGCGGCGCGGCACGTGCAGGATCCAATCGTCCGCCCGCGCCGCAGTCAAGTCGGCGCCCGGGCACCCCGTACGCTCCACAGTGACCATCGCCCCTGAAGGCAGGAGCATCAACGATGCAGTACGTGAAGCTCGGTTCGACGGGCCTGGACGTGTCGCGGATCTGTCTGGGCTGCATGACCTACGGCCTGCCCGACCGCGGACGGCACGAGTGGACGCTCGACGAGGAGGCGTCCCGTCCACTCATCAGTCAGGCGCTGGAGGCGGGTGTCAACTTCTTCGACACCGCCAACGTCTACTCCGACGGCACCAGCGAGGAGATCGTCGGCAAGGCCCTGCGCGACTTCGCCGACCGCGACGAGATCGTGCTCGCCACCAAGGTGAACGGCCGGATGCGGCCGGGCCCGAACGGGGCCGGGCTGTCCCGCAAGGCCATCCTCTCCGAGATCGACCACAGCCTGCGCCGCCTCGGCACCGACTACGTGGACCTCTACCAGATCCACCGCTACGACCACGCCACACCCGTCGAGGAGACGATGGAGGCACTGCACGACCTGGTCAAGGCGGGCAAGGTGCGCTACATCGGGGCGAGTTCGATGTACGCCTGGGAGTTCTCCAAGGCCCAGTACACGGCCGAGCGGCACGGCTGGACCAAGTTCGTCTCCATGCAGAACCACTACAACCTGCTCTACCGCGAGGAGGAGCGGGAGATGCTGCCGCTCTGTGCCGACCAGGGCGTGAGCACGCTCCCGTGGAGCCCGCTCGCCCGCGGCCGGCTCACCCGCGACTGGGGCACCGTCACCGAGCGCAGCGCGAACGACGACTTCGGCAGCCGCCTCTATCTGGAGAACGACCGCTCCATCGTCGAGGCCGTCACCCGCATCGCCGGCGAGCGCGGCGTCCCGCGTGCCCAGGTCGCTCTCGCCTGGCTGCTGCACCGGGACACGGTGGCCGCGCCGATCGTCGGGGCGGCCAGGACGCGCCACGTCGAGGACGCGGTGGCGGCGGTGGAACTCCGGCTGAGCGAGAAGGAGATCGAGCAGTTGGAGGAGCCGTACACCCCGCGTGCCGTCAGCGGTCACTGACGACTCGATGAGGACCGTGCGGCGCGAACTCCGTGCCGCACGGACCGGCACCCTCGCTCCGTGGCAGGCGGACGCGCTCGCCGCCTCCGGGGCCCGCGCGCCGGACTTCGATCCGGGCGCCGACGCCCGGGTGCGGCGCGCCGAGGAACTGATCGCGGCCGACCCGGGCGCGCCGCACACCGTCCGTTCGCTCGCCGCGAGCGTGTCGCTCTCTCCGTCCCGGTTCGCCCATCTGTTCACCCAGCGGACCGGCCGGGCGCCCATGCGGGCCCTGCGCGAGGCGCGGCTGCGGCATGCGGCCCGTCTGCTGGTGGCGACCGACCTGACCGTGGAGCGGGTGGCGGCGGCCTCCGGATTCCCGAGCCCCTTCTACGTCAGCCGGGTCTTCCGGGCCCGCTTCGGAGTCCCGCCGGGCGCATATCGGGCGGGCGAACGCCCATAATGCACCGCCAAAGGCTTTCATTGACAGGAAGTCAAAAACACTGCAGGTCGTGGGCAATGTTCGGTAGTGGGGGATGTCTTGTTCCGTCCTGCCCGGCTGTGCAAAAGTGTGCGCTGTCGGCATGCAGAAAATTACATTTCCGCTGCATGTGCCAGGTCACTCCCGTACGCCCCCCACGCTTCGAAAGGGCTGCCCAGGCGGACGTTCGAGGTGCCGAATCCCGGCTCATACCTCTTGGTATGGACTAATTCTCGAGTTGTGTCTGGAGGAAATGCAGCCGTGCATGACGCAGGTCCGTCGGATTCCCACCCCACCGCACCCCGGTTCGATGTCTCGGACGCGCAACTGAGTGCCGAACTGAAGAAGTGGACGGGAACGACACCCGCGCTCCATCCGGTCGGCGAACTCCTGGACCGGCACTGGGAAGCGGCGTTCGCCTACGCCCGGCTGTGCACCGACGGGCCGCGCGCCGCCGGCATGCTCACCACGGCCGCCTTCACCCGGCTGTTCGGCGAGTCGCTCCGGCAGGCGGGCCCGTCCACCGCGTGGCGGCCGCACCTGCTGGTCACCGTCCGCCGGATCGCGGCCGAGTGGGACGGCGACGGCCGCCAGGAGATGCTCCACCCCGCCCTGCGCCCGGAGGCCGTCACCGGGGAGCGCGCGGCGGCCCGGCTGCTCCCGCCCGCCGGCCGCCGGCTGCTGTCCCGGGCGTTCCAGCGGCTGCCCCAGTCCTCCCGCGCCGTGCTGTGGCACGCGGAGGTCGAGGCCGAGCCCGTCGCCGTCTTCGCCGCGCTGCTGGGCATGGACGAGGAGGACACCCGCATCGAACTGCGCCGCGCCCGGGAACGGCTGCGCGAGGAGTGTCTCCAGGCCCACCGCGAACTCGCCCCCGAGTCCGAGTGCATGCGCTATCAGCGCATGCTGGACGTGACCTTCCGGCGCGGCGGCATCGACATCGACCCGGACCTCCAGCAGCACCTGTCCGGCTGCCGCCACTGCCGGCAGACCGCCGACCAGCTGGCCCAGTTCAACGCGGGACTCGGCCTCGCCCTGGCCGAGGCGGTCCTCGGCTGGGGCGCCCGCGACTATCTGGAGTCCAGGGCCGCCCGTACCGAGGAGACCACCGCCCCGCCACCGCCACCGGCGGCGCCGCCCGTCGCACCCTCGGGCGGCGAGGCCTTCACCACTCCGGCCCCCGCGCCGGCCCCGGCCGGCCCTCGGACCGCCGCCCCCGCCGCCCCCGCAACGCCCGGCTCCTCCCGCCGTTCCGTGCACCGGGCCGCCCGCCGCGCCCGCCGTCGCAATCTCGCCCTGGGCGTCGCCACCGTCACAGGCCTCGTCGCCCTCCCGCTGGTCCTGTGGTCGTTGCTCGGCCCGGGCGACGACCGGCCCCCGGCTCCCGGCGACACGGCCGCGCGCCCGCCGGGCAAGGGCTCCCCGACACGGACCCCCTCCTGGACCGCGGCGAACGGCAGGTCTCAGGGCGCCCTGCACGGCCGGCTGCACAACCTCGCCTCGGGCCTGTGCGTGGGCGTCGTCGGAGAGAAGGCCGTGCAAGGGGCGGAGACCGAACTCACGGCCTGCTCCTCGGTGGCGAGCCAGCAGTGGACGTACGAGACCGACGGACTGCTGCGCAACTCCTCCGCGCCCGACCTGTGCCTGGACTCCAGCCTCGGCTTCTCGGTCCGGTTGTCCCCCTGCTCGGCCACCGGGAAGGCTGCCAGGGACATCCGCTACGACCTCACCCTCCAGGGCGCCCTCGTCCCCCGCTCGGACCAGGACCTGGTTCTGACTCCCGCCGCGACCGACGGTTCCGGCGCCCTCGTCCTCAAGAACCGCACGGCGACCACGGCCCAGCGCTGGAGCGTGGACACCGCCAAGCCCGACCTCCAGATGGAATTCGTCAACTGGGGCGGCGACACCGGCACCCGCCCGGCACCTTCGCCGTCCCCGTCGGTGAAGGCGACCCCCAGGGCCCCGGCGTCCCCGTCCCCGACACCGTCTCCGAAGGCGGCCACGACCGGCCCCGCGCCGTCCGCCTCCAGCGGCTCCGCCTTCTGCGATGCCCTCCCGTACTACTGCAACCGGGACGGCGGCGGCTACGGCGGAGGCGGCTACGGCGGCGGCACCAGGGGCCGCCACCGCTGAGCGGCGGCCGGGCCGGCGGCGGGTCAGGAGGACGTGGCGCCCGCCGTTCCCAGGAACTCCTCCCAGCCGCCCGTCGGGGCCTGGCCCGGCGGCAGGGTGCGCAGCTTGCGCAGGGCCGCCGGGTCCTGTGCCTCCAGCCAGGCCACGAGCTGCTTGAAGGACACGAACCGCACGTCGTCGTGCTCGGCCATGCGGCCGATCGCCTCCTCGACGGCGTCCATGTAGATGCCGCCGTTCCAGCGTTCGAAGTGGTTGCCGATGAAGAAGGGGGCGCGGTTGCTCTCGTACGCGCGCTGGAAGCCGGCCAGGTAGGTGTCGCGGGCCTGCGTGCGCCAGGCGTCGAACTTGGAGCTGTCGCCCAGGGGGTTGCCGCCGGACTGGTTGAACATCATGTTGTAGTCCATCGACAGCACCTGGAAGGAGTGGCCGGAGAACGGTATCGACTGCAGCGGAAAGTCCCAGATACGGCCGCCCTGCACCTTGCCCGGCCAGATCTGCAGCCCCCCTGGGGAGCTGGCGTCGTACTTCCAGCCGAGCGCGGCCGCGGTGGGCAGCAGGTTCGACTGGCCCTCCAGGCAGGGGGTGCGGCCGCCGATCAGCTCCTTGCGGTAGTCGAACGGCAGCGGGTCGAGGTCGGAGAAGCCGGTGTTCGTCTTCCACTTCGTGACGAAGTCGATCGCCTGCTCGATCTCACTGCGCCACTCGGCCGACGACCAGTTGCGCACGCCGGTCGCTCCGCAGAAGTGGCCGTTGAAGTGGGTGCCTATCTCGTGCCCCTCCAGCCAGGCGGCCCGCACCTCCTGGATCGTGGCGTGGATGTGCCGGTCGGCGAGGTAGCCGATCGCGGATGCGCCGACCGCGTGCTGCGGCGGGCGGTAGAGGTTCTTCTTGGCCTCAGGCAGCGTGTAGATGCCGCTGAGGAAGAAGGTCATCTTGGCGCCGTGGTCGGACGCGACCTTGCGGAACCGGGAGAACAGCTTGTTGCTCAGCTCGCCCGCGCCGTCCCAGGAGAACACCACGAACTGCGGGGGCTTCTGGCCCGGCTTCAGCCGGGCCGGCTTCGGCTGGTGCGGCTGGGGGCCGGTGTCGGCGGTCGAGCCGTCCCCGATGGGCTTGCCCGGCCGGGCCTGCTCGGTGCCCTTGGCGCCTGCCGAGCCCTGCCCGTCGACGGACAGGCCGGTGCCGGAGGAGCACGCGGACAGGGCTCCCAGGGCGCTCGCCGCCGCCCCCGCCGTCAGCACACGCCTGCGTGAGATGCCGCTCATCGTCTTCCCCGATTCCGTCGTCATGGCTCCCTGCGGAGCCCTGTTGCTGTGAGGTCGACGGGTTCGATGAGGGGAAGGTGCGGAAAGATCGCGGCGGCCGGGACGTGTTGCCGTCCTGTGACACTTGTGGCGCGCTCATGACGAACCCCGCTGTCCGGATGCGGACAGCGGGGTTCGTCGGGGGCTTTTGTCAGGCGCCGGTGCCGGGGCTGAACACCGACAGGAAGACGGAGGAGGAGTTCCCGGACACCGGGACCGGCCCGCCCGTCCACGCGGCCTTCAGGGCGTCGCGCTCGTCCGGAGGGGTGATCAGCAGCGCGGCGGGCGTGCCGGTGTTCGCGCCGCTGACCTCCGGGTTGGAGAAGGTCAGCCCGGCCCAGGCGCTCTGCCCGGGCTTCAGCGTTACCGTCGCCGCGGAGCCCGACTCGCGCTTGGGGTCCGGGCCGAGCTGGCTGCCGGAGGCGTTCACGAAGGCCGCGCCGGGAAAGCCGCGCAGGGTGCAGGTCCGGGAGGACTTGTTGGTGAGCACGAGGGGGAAGTTCTCCTGGCCGGCGCCCGGGTTGTTGCGGCCGACGGAGGCACGCAGCTCGGAGGTGTGGCAGCGGCTGCCGGTGCTGCCGGACTTGGTGCCGGTGCCGGCCGACGGGGCGCCGGTGGCCGAGGAGGCGGTCGGCTTCGGGGTGGCGGACGAGGTGCCGGCGGCCGCGGACGTGTCCGTGGCGGACCCGGGCGGCGAGGGCGAGGCCGAACCGGTGCCGGTCGCCGGCCCGGCGGTGCCGGACACCGACCGTGGACCGTCGCCGGCATGATCGTTTCCGCAGGCGGTCAGCAGACCCAGTACGGCGATCGCGCTCGCGAGCAGGGCCCCGCGCTGCAAGGGCCGGGACAGGTGCGCCATGGTTCTCCACACTCCTGGATGATCACGACACGCGGGTCGGGCGTGCCTCCGGCGCTCGCTGCGCCGTCACCACGTTCCGATGCCCGCACCGCCGGAAAAGTTCGCGCACTGTGCGCCTTTTCGGCGGACTGCGCTCCGTTTTGGCTGAATCTTTACCATTGGCCGGTTCTATCGGTCAGGTGACCCGGAGCGAGCGGAGGATGTCCTGGGTCGCGGTGGCTCCGCCGCGCTCGCGCACCTGTACGTACACCTGCGGCTTCGTCGAGCCGTTCGCGGGACGCAGCGCCGACTCCGTGACCGAGGCGTCGTCCGGGCAGCCGGTCCAGGTCCGGATGGTGCCCTGCCAGCCGGTGCCGGTGAAGGTCCGGCTGCCCGCGTAGTGGCAGCCGGCATGGGAGAGGGCGGTCACCCGGGCGCCGACGTCGCCGTGCTCGCTGACGCCGACGAACACGCCGTCGACCGTGACGCCCAGGTCGGACCACTTCGCCATGTCGTCGGCGATCACCAGACCCGGCTCGTGCCCCGCCGGAAGTCCGAGCGTGTGCGGGTCCCAGCCGGCGTCGCGCACCTCGCGGGCCCAGCCGGCGGGCACCTCGACGGTGACCCGGCCGGTGGCGTCCTTCACCTTCGCCGTGTCGTCGCCTCCGGTCCGGTGCAGCACGAGTGTCACGGTGGCGGCGGC
>NZ_JBFAET010000197.1:0-16486 GCF_040642095.1 Streptomyces sp. NPDC020362 | reverse complement strand
CGCGGTGGCGCGCCGGGAGGGCCGTCCGGTCCCGGCTCTGGAGCGCGAACAGCGGCGGCTGGACCCGCGCCCGCGAACGTGGCGGTGTCGCTGCGGCGGCGGCCTTCCTCGAGCGTTCGGCCGCGCTCACCATCAGCCCGGTCCAACGCGTCGAGCGGGTCCTCGCCGCGGTCCAGGCCAAGCTCTCGGTTGGCGACTTCGACACCGCGGCCGACCTGCTGACGACCGTTCGGACCGACGATCCGAGCCAGGCCGCCAGGGCCGATCTGCTCCGCGGCAGGCTGTCGTTCGTCCGCCGCCGGGGGGACGAAGGCCCCACGAAGTTCCTCCTGCGTGCCGCCGCCCGGCTGGCGGCCACCGACCCCGCCTGGTCACGGGAGTGCTATCTGGACGCCATCGAGATGGGCCTTCTGCTCGGCGGCCTCGACCACGTGGTGGAGGCCGTCAGGAAGGCCCCGCCGTCGGGCGAGTCGGAATCCGGTGCGGCGGCGGTGTTGACCGGCTTGATCAACCTGGTCAGCGACGGGCATCAGGTGGCGGGAGAGAGCCTCAGGCCCGTCGTCGGCGACGCCGACGACGAGGTGTGGGCCAGGCGGCCGTCACTGGGCTTCATGGTGGCCAATGAGCTGTGGAACATCGAGGCCATGTGCGGCATCGCCACCCGTGCCGTCGCGGCCGGCCGAGAATCGGGCTCCTTCCACGCGCTGCCCATCGGACTGGCCATGCAGGCCGCCGTGACCGTGCACACGGGCGACTTCGGTGCCGCGACGGAGCTGATCTCCGAGGAGGAGGCGATCGCCGACGCCACCGGCGCGGCGCCGTTGGTCTATCCACGACTCCACCTGGCGGCGCTGCGCGGGCGGCGCGAGGATGCCGTCGAACTGTTCGCGTCGGTGGAGCAGCGGATGAGCCTCAGCGTGCAGTGGGCGACGGCCGTGCTCAGCAACGGCCTGGCCGACTACCCGGCCGCGCTGAAGGCGGCGAAGGAAGCGGTCGAGTACGGCGCCGTCGGCACGGCGGGCCTTGCCCTGCCCGAGCTGGTCGAGGCGGCCATGCGGTGTGGCGAGACCGAGGTCGCCGCCGCGGCCCTCGCGTCCCTCCAAGAACGCACGCAGGCGGGCCGGCAGGCGTGGGGTCTTGGCGTCGAGGCCTATGCGCGGGCCCTGGTGACCGAGGACGAGTCCGCCTACCAGGAGGCGATCGGTCTGCTCGAGGGCAGCGCACTGGTCGTCTACCGCGCCCGGGCACATCTGCTGTACGGGGAGTGGCTGCGGCGCCAGGGCCGACGGCGTGACGCCCGGTCCGCGCTGCGGCTGGCGCACGAGTCGCTGTCCGACCTCGGCGTTGAGGCGTTCGCCGAGCGTGCCGCCGGCGAGTTGCGCGCCACGGGCGAGCAGGCCCGCAGCCGCACGTCGAAGGCATCGGACCAGCTGACGATGCAGGAGGTGCACATCGCACGCCAGGTCGCCGACGGCGCCACGTCCAAGGAGGTGGCGGCGAAGCTGTTCCTCAGCCCGCGGACGGTCGACGCGCACTTGCGCAACATCTTCCGCAAGCTCGGGCTCACCTCACGCAGACAACTGCGAGACCTGCCCGACATTCGTTAGCCGCATGGTGGTGGCCGCGGCCTCGGGCCCGTTCAACGACTCCACGGGGCCGGGCCAGCCCAACCCGTACTTGGCCCGGTATGCACCGGAGACACGCTGGACGAGCTCGGGGTCATCCACCCGTCGGAGGGTGACCGACAGCCGCACCCCGGCCACCTCCACCTCCGTGTCCACATGCCGCAGAACCCGGCGGTACCAGGCACTGCGCCGGCCGAAAGCCGAGCGGACATACGCCTCCTCGTTGAGCACCACCACCCAGAGCGTCCTGGGCGACCACCGGCCGTCCGCAAGCCGTACCCACAAAACGATCTCCGCGCGATCCATATAAGCGTTCATGGGCCAACTTTCACCGTGGCGGAACTACGTACGCGTCGGTGGTCTTCACCTAGATAGGCGGGCTTCGCCGACGCGAGGGCGGTGCTCTCGCGACGAAGCTGAGTGTCATGACGAACATCAGCATGGAGCCCGAAACCACAATCGACATCGACACGCACACCCTTGAGGCCGCCCCTTGTGCGGAGGCGCCTCACCACAAGGGCTCGAAGAAGAACAAGGGCACGAAGAACAAGGCCAAGCGCCGCGCCGCCAAGGCACTGGCCTACTTCGCCCTGATCTTCACCGGGCTCTCGGTCCTGGCCGAGCCGTGGCTGCTGATACCGGTCGGCGCCCTGGTCCTGGCGATCTCCCTCTGGGACTGAACCCGGCGCCGCCGGGACGAAACACTGACGGCGGTAGTGCATCAGCCAGCCGAGGGGATCACCTTGAACCCTTTGACGCCGGGGTCACGTTGGACGAATTCGACGTCGATTCCGAGGCGGGCGCCGTGGGCGATGTCCCACTGCCGGTGTCCTCACCGGTACTCATCAGCGCGGTCTTCGAGACTGTCGCCCTGGTCCACAGCCCCCTCGCCCTGATCAACGACTGCCGCCCAGGCCGGTGATGGCTGCGGGGCCCGCCGACTTGCGCATCCGGCGTTCTGCCGGCGCGCATGACGGTGTCGATGTCGGCGAGCCCGTCGAGGGCGGCCAGCTTGGCCTCGGTCACGGCGAGGCCGTTCCCCACTGCGGCTGAACGGACGGGTCTGCCGCGTCATGTTACGCGAGGCGAATTCCGTCCTCGCCCATCGACGAGGCCGGCGGTCGCTGCGGGCCACTCCATCTGCCAGCCGGGCCGAAGCCCTCGCGCTCCCCAGCTGTCCGGCTGCCTGCCGGGGATCTCGAGTCCGGCCGTGTGCGCGGCGAGGGCTGCGTCGTACACCTCGTGCGCGCGGCGCAGGGCGGCGGGGGAGTCGGCTACGCCGGTGAAGACGTGCACGCCGCGGGCCGGGTTGGCGGTGTTGTGTATCGGGACGTCGACCTGGTAGGTGCGCAGGGTCATGACGTCCGGCTCCTTTCGCTCTCGTGGTTGAGGGGCCACTGCGACCTCCCCGGCCTGGCGGGGTGCGGGGTCGGGGCGGCACAGAGTGCGCTCAACGCGGTGCAGCTGGCCGTCTCGATGGCGTCCCGTAGGTGGGTGCGGGCCCAGGCCAGGAGCGAGGGCTGGTCGCTCGCCTGGCTGGTCAGTGCGTCGGTGAGGTAGATGACGGCGCTGTCCAGCTCTTCGCTGGCGTCCTGCAGGGTGCCGACGCTGGTCATGTCCAGGACGTCGCGGACGCGTTCGACCAGGTCGATGAACGCGGTGGGGCTGGTCACGCGCTTCGGTTCGTCCCCGGTGAGTGCGGCGAGATCTGTGGTGAAGCAGCCGATCAGTGCGGCGAAGGTGTCGGTCTTGGTTTGAGCGGACATGGGGCTTTCCTGTCGGTCGTCGACGTGGATAGTGATCGGGATGCGTGGGTCGCGGTCGCGGTCGCGGTCGCGGGCGCCGACGCGGGCGCGGGTGCGGGCGGCGGTGCGCGGCGAGGCTGGCGCTTGTGCCTTGGACCGGGAGGTGGGAAGTCGGGCAGCCGCTCCACCGGTCGTCACCAGCTGGGAGGTCGGCCGGTGTCACCAGAGGGTGCGAGTGTGGGGTTTCGGGTCCCCTTACGACCGTTGGCCTTTGCCGGAGCTCTTCTGCCGGGCGCGGGGATGAGCACGGAGAGGGCGTAGGAGCAGGGTGGTCGGACGGTCCAAGCCGATCCCGAGAAGGGCGGCCACGGCGCAGCCGACCAGTTCCCAGGCGATATGGGCCGCCGTGCCAGCGAGGGGCAGGGACGCCAGGACGGCGGCGAGCGGCGCGACTGCACCGATGACGAGGACAGCGGCCGCAGCCACAGCGAGGGCGAGGGTGGCGTCCACGACTGCGGTCCATGAGCATTGGCGAGGCACCCTCATGTGCGGATCGCCTCCCGTGCCTGGGCTGAGAGGTCTACCAGGCCTTCGAAGTCGACGTTCAGGTCGCGGTCGTCGGCCTCCTGGTCGACGTCGTCGAAACCGCCGTGCACGGTGCAGACAATGTCCTCGCTGCGGTCCAACTGGCCGGTGAGCACGCGGTGCAGGCAGGTGATGCTGTAGGCCGGTGCCCACGCGCAGCCGCTGTACTCGTCGTCGTGCGGGCAGGGCACCATGACGTCGAAGCCGAAGTCACCCTCGCCGTCAACGTCGGTGCGCAGGGCGAGGGTGAGGTACTGCTGGCCGAGGCGGATCTCCGTGACGTGGTCGCCTCCGGCGATGCCAGAGCCGGGCTTCCACTGCCACAGCGGCATAATTTCCGGGCCACAGAAACGGCGGACCAGAAACAGATCCCCCAGGCCCTGACCGCCGTCCAGCCCGAAGTCAGCGGTCCGTGCCCGGCTGAGGCGCTCCAGGTACGGCTTGAGCCGGTACAGGGAATCGGCGAACACGACCTCGTTAAAGCCCTCAGTCGCCAGGCTCGGGTGCGAGTGCACCATCGCCTTGTGCTGCTTGCGGACGGTGTCCTCCGGGACGGTGCGGTTAGCCGGACGCTGTCCATGCCGGCCGACACAGACAGAGGCCGGAGTGGCCACGATGACCGCGATGGCAGGCACGTGGTGCCGCTTGGCGGCAGCGACCAGCGGTGCCCTGGCCTCGCGGCTCACGTTCGTGGTGTCGACGACGGTGAGCAGGCGTCGGGTCATGCGGCGCTCCAGGATCAGATGCAGGACGTCGACCGCGTCGCCGGTCGCCTCCTGATTGCCCGGGTCGTCGCTGACGGCACCGCGCAGGGCGTCGAGGGAGAGGACCTGGCTTGCGGGCCAGGTGGTGGCCAGCGTGGACTTGCCCGCGCCGGAGGCGCCGATCAGCACGATCAGCGCGTTCAAGGCCGGGGAATTGCATCGGCTGCATGGGAAGAAGCGGGACACGTCACCCATCTGCTGTTCGCATTGACATGGAAGCATGGCGAGTTCACCTTTCTGAGCTGGGAACTTGATCACCGTCATGCATCTGATGCAGGATTCAGGCACCAGGCGCAGGGGGTGTGGGGTTGGTGCGGCGGGGCTTCGAGGCGCCCGGGTCGGCACGGTTGGAGCTGGTCTCGGGCGTGCTTCTGCTGCATCCGGAAGATTCCGTCCTGGACGGCATGCTTGACGGCTGGGAGAAGCAACAACTCGGCAGGCGTCTGGAGCCCGACACGATCCGCGACCGGCAATCGGTGGTGCGGCGGTTCGTCGACTTCAGCGGGGAGTACCCGTGGAACTGGACCGCCGCTCACATCGACGAGTGGTCGGCAACGCTGATCTCCGAGGGAGGCCGCGCCAAGTCCACCATCCGCGCCTACCAGGGCGCCCTGCGCCTGTTCTGTGACTTCATCACGTCACCCCACTACCACTGGTCTGAAGTCTGCGAAGAGCGCTTCGGTACCCACCCCGTCCAGGTGTGCCACGAATGGAACACCACAGCTCACCTCGACGAGTACGAAGGTGACACGGACCGGCGCCCCATGACCCGGGAAGAGGTGCAGGCACTCTTCGACTACGCGGACGACCAAGTGGAGAGAGCCGTTTGGCTGGGCAGGAAGCGCGCCCTGCCCGCCTATCGCGACGCCACCGTCTTCAAAACGATCTACGGATGGGGCCTGCGAGTCAGCGAGGCATCCCGCCTGGACGTCACAGACTTCTACGGAACGCCAAGGCACCGGAGCTTGGACGCTTGGCTCTGATGCACGTGCGCTACGGGAAGGGCACCAAAGGGTCCGGCCCGAGACGGCGCATGGTCGCCAGCGTTATGCCATGGGCCGTGGAGTCCCTGGACGACTACCTGCAGAACATCCGCTTCCGCTTCCCGGATCGCACCGGCAGGCAAGCCGTCTGGCTCACGGAACGCGGCGGGCGACTGCAACCGCGCGAGATCGAGGACCGCTTCGCCACCTACCGCGAGGCGCTCGGCTTCGACAAGAGCCTGGTCCCACACTGTCTGCGCCACTCCTACGTCACGCACCTTATCGAAGACGGTGCCGACCCGAAGTTCGTCCAGGACCAGGTCGGTCACCGCGTCGCTTCAACAACGGCGATCTACACGGGTGTCAGCACGGACTTCACCAACACGATGATGCGAAGAGCACTGGACCGGGCCTTCCAGGCGGACGGACAGGAGAAGGTATGACATCGAAGCTGGACTACAACTGGCACCTGCGCGAGCTCATGGCCCTGCGGGGCATGTACTCGACGACCGACTTGCGACCGTTGCTCCTCGAGCGGGGTGTGAACCTGTCGGCAAGCCAGGTCTACCGGCTCGTGACGGAGAAGCCGGAGCGGCTGAGCATGAAGACGCTGATGGCGCTGATCGACATCCTTGCGTGCCGCATGGACGAGCTTATTGAGCCCATTCAGGCCGCCGCGCCGCTGCGTAAGGCGGCTGGTGCTTCGGACGCCGGGGCGGAGCTGGACCGCGGCGTCGGGGAGTTTCGCCCGCGCCGTGCCCGTGTCACCCGTGATCCGAAGTGACGTCCGGCTCGGCCCGCACCCCCGCGTTCGTCCTCAAGCCGCTGCCGGTCATCGTCGACGCCGTCGCCGCAGCGGAGCCTGATCTCCCTGTCGCGATCATCGAGCAAGCCGCCGCTCAGGTCGCCCCGGCCCGTATGCAACTGCGCCGGCTGGCCCAGGCCCTGGACACGGATCCCGATCTGCTGACGAGTGGCCGAGACGAAGGGCCACGTCATGTGGAGCTGCTGATCCGCGCACTGCTTCCTCACGGAACAAGGCGCCTTGTGTTGCCTCGATGCGCCGGCTGCGGCCGGACAACGTCGCTGGAACACCGGGACGGGACACGCCGGCTCTGCTCCCACTGCAAGCGCAAGACGACAGGAGGTGAGCCGCGGCAGCCGTGTGCCATATGCGGAAAGAACCTCAAGGTCTTCTGCCACGACCAGGACGGCCTCCCCAGATGCGAGAAGCATCCTCCTGCCGAGGACGGCACAGACGTCATCCTCAGGGTCCTGAATCAACTCGACACCGGCCTGGACGAACGGACCGCCGCAGCCGCCATCAAGGAATCGCTGCCCCACGCCCACCAGCGACGGAAGGCTGCATCTCAACTCCGCCACCGTCCCAGCTTGCTCACCCGTGAGGGTGCCCAAGGCTCCCCGGCAGTGATCTCGCTGATCGATGGCTTGCTCAACGTAGGTGCTGCCCAGATTGTCCGCCCACCGTGCGCCATCTGCGGTCTCGCCAAGCCCCTGAAGTGGCGCAGCAACAACGGTCGCTGCTGCCGTGGGTGCTACGCGGCCGGCCGCCACGAGCCGTGCAGCCGCTGCGGTCAGACCAAGGACGTCGCCACACGCACCCACGAAGGCGAGCCCCTGTGTACCGCGTGCATGCGCCGCGATCCCGCCAACATGAGCACCTGCTTCCTCTGCGGTCGCCTGTGGCCTTGGACCGTCCCAGACGACGATGGCCGCGCCATCTGCGGATCATGCTGGCGCCCACCCGTCACGACCTGCTCGGTCTGCGGACGAGAGAAGCCGTGCCATTACTACACCTCCGAGGCTCCTCGCTGTGCGGCCTGCAGGGCCCGCAGCGCACATGCCCCATGCTCAAGGTGCAGCGCCGTCCGAGCGGTGTTCGTCCGCTTGAACAATGGTGACGGGCTGTGCGAATTCTGCGCCCGCCGCCGGGAACCGTGTGTCGACTGCGGACGAACTATGCGGGTCTACGGCCGCGTCGACGCAGGGCCCCTGTGCACGGTCTGCTACCGCAAGCACCCCTCGTCACGGCGCCACTGCGTTCAATGCGGCACACACGAACGCCTGCACCACTTCGGGCTCTGCGCCACCTGTGCAGCCCCCCGGCAGCTATTATGCCGCCCTGGAAAACCACAGCGGAGACCTGCGACCGGAGCTTGACCCGGTCTTCACGGCGCTGGCCGACTCCAAGGCGTCCTCGCTGCTGCTCTGGCTCTCCCACCGAAGGCCGAAGCAGATCCTGCGTGCCCTGGCCGAGGGAACAGGCCCCGTCACACACACCACCTTGGACGAGATGCCGGAATCGAAGGTTGTTGCATACCTGCGGGCCGCTCTGGTGGCCACCGACGTGCTGCCCGCTCGCGATGAACAACTAGTTGCCCTGGAACGCTGGCTGAGCGCGTTCCTCCAGCGGGTCGAGGACCCGCATGAGCGAACGCTCATCAGCCGATTCGCCACCTGGGTACACCTCAGGCGCCTCCGGTCCCGCGCACGGCGCCGCCCCATCACGCGCGGGCAGTGCCAGACCGTACGGCTGGACATCTACGCGGCGGTCGCTCTGCAACGCTGGCTGCGTCAGCGCGGCAGCAGCCTGACAACCTGTGATCAGGCAGAGATCGACGAATGGCTGGCCCAGACGGGCCGCAAGCACGCGCAGGCCAGGAGCTTCCTAACGTGGTCTGCCGCACGAGGCCACATCCCCGCAGTACACATTCCCCCACGCACCTCGTCGCGCGGCACGGAACGACTCGCTGAGAGGACGAGCGCTGGCACATCAGCAAACGGCTCCTCCACGATGCAGACCTCGCCCTGACCGACAGGGTCGCTGGCTGCCTCGTCGTGCTCTACGGCCAACCAGTGTCCCGCATCACCCAGCTCACCACCGACAAGATCCTGGCTGGCGCTGAAGAAAGAGTTCAGCTCCAGCTGGGATCCCGTCCAGTGGAGATTCCCGAGCCACTCGGATCCCTGCTCCTCGAACTTGCCCGCAGCCGACAGGCTTTCGCTGTCCTGGGACAGAACGAGCCAGGCCCGTGGCTCTTCCCGGGCGGCCGCGCAGGTCAAGCCATGACCGCAAGCCACCTGACAGTACGGCTCAACCGGCTCGGCATCCGCGCTCGTGCCAGCCGCAACACAGCGCTGCTTGATCTTGCAGCTCAGATCCCGGCATCCGTCTTGAGCGACGTACTGGGCATCTCCATCACCTGCGCAGTGGCCTGGTCCCACGACGCCGGCAACACAAGACTCGGCTACGCAGCGGACCTCGCACGTCGGGAATTCCGCAAGTCTGAATAGCCGAAGTTGCCAGTAAGCCCCGGGGAAAGTGATGTCACACCCATCATGACAGGTGAGAGGGTGTTTTCGTAGGAGGAACGGCACAGGTGATCAGCCTTGTTCGGCCCCTCCGAGGCACCCAAAATCTCCGTTATGAATCACTCGGGGAAAGTCGATCAGGACGACATCGTGCGGGCGCGGAACGTGCTGCTCGCGTCGGGACGCCGCACGCCGCGCGAGGAAGTCGACGCCTACCGTGTGCTCGCTCAGGTCAGCCCCGCCTCGTACCTGCCGCGCTTGGCCAGGGCGCTGCAGCGCTTGAGCTACGACAGCGGCTCCGGTGAAAAGCATGCCTCCTCTCTCGCGCTGTGCGAGGAGGCGGTGGCCGTGGCACGGTCCATCGATCCGGCCGAGCCTGCCCGCGCGGATGTACTGTACGGGGCCCTCGACACGTGTCAGAGAGAGCTGTACACCGTGAGCCGGCACGCTGAAGGACTTGCCATGCGCGCCGAGATGCTCGCCATCAGCCGTGCGCAGGCCGAACTGTCGGGAAAGCCTGTGGTCAAAGGGCTGCGCGAGTGGGCTGCCGGTCTTTCCGAGGAAGGACGCTACGCCGAAGCGGCCGATGCCATGACCGAGTTGGTCGCAGCGATCCTGCCCGACGGGCCCGGCAGTGGGGGGCTCGCCTGGTCACTGCTGGACTGGGTCGCCGCTCTCCACGACGCCGGCCGGTCCAGTGAAGCACTCGCCGCGTTCGAGACACTCGTCAGCATGGAAGCGGCCGAAGCCGCGAACGACCGCGGCCCGATGGCCTGCCATCTCTACTCGCTCATCGGGTACGCACAGATGCTCGACACCCATGGGCGAGGCGAGCAGGCGGCCCTCGTGCGGCAAGAGGCACTCGTCCTGCTGACCGAGTTGGCCGATACCGGTGAGCGGAAGTCCTGGAGTGGCTATCAGGCGTCGTTCTGGGCGGTGCTGCTGACCTTCTCCGGCGCCGAAAGCGATCGGCCTGCATCCGATGGACCGCGTCCGCCTTCGGGGACGGCGCCCCTGCAGTGGTCGCCCGATGCCAAGCAGCGCTACTTCGACAGCCGCCATGCCCTCCGGGAGGAGGCGGACGCCCTCGCTTCGCGAGCCACCCAGGATCCGGACCAGCATCTGGCCGAACTGGTGCGCCTGCATCGGCTTCTCACTATCCGCTCCGCCGTCTACTGGGAGAACCGCACCCATCTGTTCGCGGAGCGAGTGCGCTCCCTGTTCGACGACGGAGTGGGCCTGGCCCGTCAGCTGTCTCAGCACGACCCGGCAGAGGGAACGCGAACACTGGCAAGGATCCTGATCGACCGAGCGACCTTCCACACCGCCGCCCACGAGTTCAGGCCCGCCCTCGACGACTTCCGTCAAGCCCTGAGTTACCTGGGGGAAGCCAACTAACCCGAGCGGGTCTTCCACCCCAGGAGTCGTACACAAGCAGCTCGCGGCGGTCTGAGGAAGATCTACCATTCCGCAACTTCCAATAGCCCGGGTTACCAGTATCGGGCAGGTCCGGGTACAGCACCGAGGTCATTCGGCATCTCCTTGCAGGTCGAGGGAGAGGGCGAACCAGGTGAGGCGCTGCCCGGCGTTGTCAGTGATCAGATCTGCGGCTTCGTGCAGGTAGCAGGAGGCGTCGCCGTCGCGGTCGGGCTCGATCTGCTCCGTCAGGCGGGCGGCGGTGCTGACCAGTTGGGCGAGCATCGGGAAAAGGCCGCCGGGCACGTCGATGTCCTCCTGGAGTTCGCGCAGGATCGCGGCGAGCTCGGAGCCGTCGATGCCGTCGGCGCGTACGTCGTCCTCGATCTGCTGGAGGGCGAGATGGGCGATGCCGAGCGAGGCTCGGACGCGGTCCAGGCGGGGTGCGGGGGCGGCCGGTCACCGGGGGGTGGCTTTGGTGGTGGCGATGAGCGCGGCGATCGTCTCCCAGCCGTAGTGCCAGGCGGAGTCGAGGTGAAAGACGCCCTTAACTGATCGTTTCAGAACGCGATGCGTAGTTGTCTCAAGCAGATGATGGAGCAGGCGAGTTCGAGGAGTCCTTGGTGGAGGTCGGCGCGTATCTCGTAGCGGATGCGGAGGCGTTGAACTGGTGGAGCCGAAGGTGCGCTCCACCACCCACCGCGTCTTGCCGAGTCGGGAGCCGTGCGGGGTGCCACGGCGGGCGATCTTCAGGCTCCGGGCTTTTCGAATGCCTGGTCGATCGTCAGGGCGATTGAGGCCGCGTACTACTCCGCGTGGCTCGTCAGTGTGTATTCGTCGGCCCCTGTCACCAACCATGTCACGCCAGTGCTTTTCAGTGGAGCGGATGAGGTCATCCCCGAGGCGTCCCGCCCTGGGAGACGGTCTGTGGCTACTTCGCCAAGTGGCAGAAGGACGGGGTTTTTGCCCAGCTCAATGGCCTGCTGCGGGAGTTGGTGCGGCATAAGGAGGGGCGGAACGCGGAGCCGTCGGCCTGCGTGATCGACGCGCAGAGCGTGAAGACCTCCACCACCGTGCCCACCACGAGTCAGGGCATAGACGCGGGCAAGAAGATCATGGGCCGGAAGCGGAGCATCGTGACCGACACGATCGGCCTCCTCCTGGCGGTGCTGGTCACCGCGGCCACTGTCCAGGACTCCGTGGCCGGCACCCAACTGCTCGACCGGGTCGCCGCCGGCCATCCCGGCATCCGTAAGGTGTGGGTCGACGGCGGCTACCGCCAGCACTTCGTCGAGCATGCCGCCACTCACGGCATCGACATGGAAATCGCCGCCCGCACCGCCGGGACCAGGGGATTCACCCCAATACCGAAGCGGTGGACAGGCGAACGGACCTACGGCTGGCTGATGCTCCACCGCCGCCTGGCCCGCGACTACGAGACCCTCCCGGCCCGCTCCGAAGCCATGATCCACCTGGCCATGACCGACCTGATGGCCCGCCGCCTCACCGGCGAAGCCGCCACCTCCTGGCGCGACCCGACATCATCGGATCAAATCCGTATTACGGGATGAAACAACGGGAGAAAACGACCTCTAACGGAACCGTGTGCGTCCGCACACCGTCACCCGGTAGGAGCCCTTTGACCAGTGGTTTCAGAGACGGGGGAAGACTGTTGTTGGGCGAGATGGTGTTCCGGAGTCAGGATGTTGCTGCGGCGGACCGGTTCGATTACTGGGTTGAGCGTGTGGGCCGTACCCATGCTCCCATGGAGGTGCGCAGCGACTACGCCGACGACTTTCACGCTTCACAGCGGGTGCTGGATCTCGGTGCCGTCACCGTGTGGCCTGCCACGTACCATCCGATGGCCTTGCGGCGCACACAGAAGCTGATCCGGCAGTCTGACCCCGAGACGTATCATCTTGCATTTGCCATACGCGGGACCGGGGCAGGCGTGTGGCGGCACCGGGAAGCCGAGTACAAGCCGTCCGACTTGTTCCTCACCTCTTCCTCGCTGCCGTACGAGCTCCACAGCAGCGGCGACCCGGCGACGGTGGGAGTGGAGATTCCCGCAGCGCTGCTGCCGCTGCTGAATGGCAGGGCGGGTCTCCGGGTGGTTGGGCAGCCGATGCCGGCCCGGGACGGGGTGGGTGCCCTGCTCGTGCAGTTTCTCACCCAACTGACCGCAGACACGGCCTCGTTCCAGCCTTCCGACGGGCCCCGGCTGGGCACGGTCCTGACGGATCTGGTCACCGCTCTTATCTCCCACATGCTCGAAGCGGGCGGGTGCCTCCCTCCGGAGACGCACCGTCGGACCCTCATCTTGCGCATCCAGGCGTTCATTGGAGAGCACCTGCACGACCCGCATCTCACCCCAGCCGCCATCGCGGCTGCGCACCACATCTCCGTCAGCTACCTGCACCGCCTCTTCCAGGACGAAGACGCCACAGTCGCCGCATGGATACGCCGCCTGCGCCTGGAAGCGGCCCACCGAGACCTCGCCGACCCTGCGCTCCACGCTGCCCCCATCCACGCCATCGCGAGCCGCTGGGGTTTTCCCCGCGCAGCCGACTTCAGCCGCGCCTACCGCGCCGCCTACGGCACCACACCCAAGGACCACCGGCACCAAGCCCTCCACCACCGCGAGTGAACTCATTGCCAACACGGGTGTGCACTGAACACGCACGCCTCACCGCCCACGTTGAGCTACCGACGAAATGGGGCTCGCGGGGTGACGGAATAGGGCGGGCATCAGTCGGTGGGGCGGCCTCCTTGTGTGCGGCGGCGTGAGCGCCGTGCGGGGGGCCCAGTTTGGGAGCGGTGGCGCTGCCGTGGGATCGCCGGCAGTGGGCGGTGGGACGAAGTCGGTGGCGGCGGTGAGGGCTTGTCGGGCCTCGTCTGTCGTCGTTGCGGGCTGATTTCGATCCCGGGTCAGCTTGTGGATCTCTCGTTCGAAGCTCGCCAGCAGATCCGTCAGGTTGGCCTTCTCCAGGTCGGTCGTGCGGTTGTCGACGACTTCGGCGATGCCGTCGAGCCACCAATCCGACATGCCTTCGACGACGAGACCGTCTCTGTGTTCCAGGAGCTGGTGGCACAGCGGATGCGCGATCGGGAAGCGAGGCAGGTTCCTGGCGATCCGGCCCAGCCTCTCCACCTCCTCAGCCGCGTCCGTCAACTCGTGAGCGCGCGCTGTCTCGGGAGCCCGCCGCTCATCAGGACGCCGTACCTGCTCGGCCTTCAGCCTCTGGGCCTTCTGCTGAGCGCCGTGCTTGGTGTTCACGCACAGCGCCTCGTTGAACCGGTGCCAGGGCATGCCGACCGCCCGCCCCGCCTCGATGGCCTTCAGCTGCCCGGCATCCGCCTGCTCCCGGAGGTACGGCCACACCTTCGCCCGGATGACCGCGGCCTCGCCCATCACGTCCTTCGGGTCGACCGTGGAGGTGTCGACCTTCAGCTCGCCGGCCGTGAGCCCGGCGTGCCGCAGCACGAGGAACAGTTCGTCGGTGGCTGGGAAGCGCTCGAACTCCGGATCGCCACCAGCCTGGTAGAGCTCCCGGAGCCGGTCCACGAGCGCGACCGTGTTGATCTCACCGAGACGGATCGCAGGCTGCTTCGGACACGGTTTCTTCGACTGTGGCACCACGCCAGAAGACTGCGCTCCACGCAGAATCCCAATCTGGGACCCGCCCTGATCCACCCGAATCGGCGACCGCTGCGACTGAACGCTTCAGTTGGCCACCCCGACACTCAGCGTCGACTGTCTTACCCCGGGAGTCGTCCGAACCCGGCGCACGAGACTCCTCATTCGCTGGCCTCTACCCCGGCAGGTGCTCCCCCCACAGCAATCCGCTGCACGAGTTCGTCAAGCTGACCTGCGATGACCATCCTTCGACGCTCCAGCAGATTCCTGTAGACGGTTAGAGGTACGGGTTCGCCACTGGATGCCGCCTGTGTCAGCGCGAAGCGGGCTTCCACCTCCAATGCCAGGTAGGCCCTGCGACGTGCGTGAGCCGCTTGCTGATGCACCTCCGGCTTGAGAAAGGCGATAGCAGCGCTAAGTCCCGCGCTGACGAGCGCCAGTACGGCCGCTGGGATACGGGCATCTGCTGAAGAGAGCCCCGTTGCGCCCGAGATCCCGGCCAGTACGGCAGCCGGCAGTCCAAGTGTGGCATGGGCGAACCGCCAGAACTGCCGACGGAAGCGGTTCTTCCGGGCTTGTTCTTCGCACTCAGCCCGAAGGTCGGCGACCTGACTCCCCACGATGTCGTCTGCCATGGGGCGAGCCTGCCACCTGATGCTCCTGTCTGAACGGTGTATCCCCTTTGTGATCACCACTCCGCGGCCAATCCTGGCGCTGAGAGTGGAACTGAAGCGCTCAGTCACAACCGCGATCAAGGGGTGAAGCTCCCGGGATTCTCCCCAGGCCATCACGGGACCATTACGCACGAAGAACTGCAAAACCGCAGGTCAAGCCATTCCGTCGGTAGCCCCTGCCTGGCCGGCACCGACCGGCTCACCTTCCGCTGCATGCTCATCCAGAGCGGCACCGAGTCCGTCGTTTCCAGAGCACTGCCGCCGAACGGGCCAAGTCCACAGGAGCATGAACAGGGGGTGGCGTTGCCCTGTGAGCGTTAGATCGGCCGGTAACGGCGGCGGAGGCACCGGTCATGAGCGCCCAGTACCGGTCCCCGTATGACCAGTGCCACCACTCGCTCGGATAGTTGACAAGGCCCTCCTCCCGCAGGCATTGGGCCAGTAGGTTGCGGTTGTCGCGCGCGGACGGGCTGGACGAATACGAAGTCCGTCGCTACGTGGGCTGGTATCGCCACATCACTCTAATTCCTGTTTAAGGACGGTCTCGATGAGAGCAGTTGATCGGCGCCGTTCGAAGAGTTGTGACCAGGCGGGTTGATCTGATGCCTAACGTCTACCAGGCAGCAAGCCCTCCTACGAGACTGGCGAAGATCGGTGCCGTCTGGTCACCACGTAGATCAACCGTGGTGTGCTGCGTGGGCACCGGGTGGACATCTCACGTCGACCAGGCACTCGCATGCCTTCATACGAGACCGGTGACGTCCGGTGTCCTCGGAGCGCACCACGGCGAGTTGTTGACGTACGTGGGCGCTGGGCGGACGACTTACATCACCACGTCCTCCGAGGACTCTGGCCAGACGGTTCGCCGCCCGGCGCCTTCGTGCGTCAACACTCGCGCTTGATCACTCGTTGGAGTTGGTGGTGCGAGCCCGTCGCACGGTGACCTCTTGAAATGCCCGAGCCATGAGAGCTCCCGCACAGACCGAGGCCCGTGGGATGCGCTGGTGCCACGAACAGCTACTGAGGTGGCGGACCAGCCCCTGGCATGAGTCCTGGAATTGGGTCGCTGCGTGGCCCGCACGTACTCGTGACCAGCACAGAAGCACAACGGGGAGGAACATCTTGATCTACTGCGGTATCGACTGGGCGGAGAAGACCCACGACGTCGCCCTGGTCGATGACAGCGGCCAGCTGGTCGCGAAGCGGCACATCACCGACGACGCAGACGGCTACCGCATCCTGCTGGAGCTGCTGACCGAATACGGTGACACGGAGGAGACACCGATCCCGGTAGCGATCGAGACCTCCCGCGGCCTGCTGGTAGCCGTGTTGCGGACAGGGAAGCGGAAGGTCTACGCGATCAACCCCATGGCCGCAGCCCGCTACCGTGACCGGCATTCCGTCTCGCGCAAGAAGTCCGACCCGGGCGACGCCCTGGTCCTCGCGAACATCCTGCGTACCGACATGCACGCGCACCGACCGCTGCCCGACGACAGCGACCTCGCACGATCGCTAGCGGTACTCGCCCGCGCTCAACAGGACGCCACGTGGAACCGGCAGCAGGTCTCCAACCAGCTCCGCTCTCTGCTACGCGAGTACTACCCGGCCGCGCTGGCCGCCTTCGAGCCTTGGCGGAACGGCCTCTGCCGCCGGGAAGCGCGGGAGGTCCTGAAGGTGGCTCCCACACCCAGCCGGGCAGCACGGCTTACACGCACGCAACTGCA
>NZ_JBFAET010000196.1:0-16624 GCF_040642095.1 Streptomyces sp. NPDC020362 | reverse complement strand
GCGAGTCGGGGTGGCTTCTCATATCGCGGTGGCGTCCTGAGGACTCCACCGCGATATGTGTCCTGCCTGCTCATTCTTCTTGGTCCGGGCGCCTCTCGTTCATGAATTGTCATCCTCTCCATGTGATGGCTTGAAGAAGTCTTCAATTCATGGGCGTGTGTCAGCCCGGCCCTTGGAGCGGCCTAGACCTCGAGTTGCTCTTCGATCCGCTTGAGCTGATGGCGGGCCATGGCCAGGTTCGAGCGGGCCTTTTCAATGACGAGGTAGAGGAACAGGCCGTTGCCCTGTCGGCCGGTCACCAGCCGGATGAGGTGGTACTGACCTTCCAGCGTGATCAGGATGTCCTCGATCTGGCTCTCAAGGCCCAGATGCTCCATGGTGCGCACCTTCGCGCGGATCACGTCCGTGTTCCCGGCTGCGGCGACCGTCAGGTCCAGGTCCCTGCCCCCGCCCAGGGTGCCGAGGGCCATGCCACTGGTGTAGTCGACGACGGCCGCCCCCAATGCCCCCTCGACCCCGGTCATCATCTCCTTCAGAGCCACTTCCACACTCGCCATCGGCGCCTCCCCTTGGTTGTCTGCTGCGGCGGGCTCCGGTTCCTCACCCGCCCGTAACCGCACCGTAGGCACGTCAGCCCGCCGCGGGATAAGTCCGCCCAGAATTGACGCAAGATGATTGGAAAACTTTCCAAGGCGATTGTTTGATGGCCGGAGTTGACGGGTCCGCCCAAGGTCTGAGGAGGCTGGGCTGGGGTCGGCTGCTGTTGTGCCGGTCGGAAGGGGCCATCGCGACGGTGGGTGACTGGCCAATCTCCGGTCGAAGACCTGCCACTCGTCGTGGAGCCCGGCCAGGACCGCGGCGGCGAGCCGGTCGAGGGACGCAGGGTTGGGGAAGACCTGGACGACGTCGGCCCTTCGCCTGATCTCCCGGTTCAGCCCTTCAGCGGGTTCCTGGACCAGCATCTTCTTGCAGTGTGCGGGCGGGAAGTCCGCGAATGCGGTGATCCCCGGCGGCTTCCAGCAGCCTCGTCTTGACCTGGGGGAACTGACGTCCGAGTATGTCGGCGACCACGTTCAGCTGCGTGCCGACGGCGTTGGCGGTGGTCTGCGCGCAGATGGTGCGGATGGTGGCCGCCACCATCTCGCCCGGCCCTTGTCGATCACCGCCAAGACGTCTCGCACGAAGTTAACCCTGCACCTTTGCCATGCCGCGCCGAGGAAGACGGTGCGGATCGCGGCCACGAGCCCGCTGTGGCTGTCGGAGATCACCAGCTGGACGTTCTCCAGACCGCGGGCTCGTAAGGAGCGCAGGAACTTGGTCCAGAACGGCTTCGACTCGCTGTCGTCGGCCATCAGCCCGAGGATCTCGCGGTGGCCGGTGGCGGAGATCCCGGTGGCGACGACCACGGCTCGGGACACGATCCGGTGGTTGACCCGGGCCTTGTAGTAGGTGGCGTCCATGAAGACGTAGGGGAAGACGGTGTGGTCCAGCGGCCGTTCCTTGAACGCGTCGAGTTCTTCGTCGAGCCCGCCGCAGATCCATGACACCTCGGATTTGAGATCCCGCTGTCCGCACCCAGGGCTTTGACCAGGTCGTCGACCGAGCGGGTCGAGACCCCGTGCACGTATGCCTCCATCACCTCTGCGAACAGGGCCAGGTCGATCCGCCGGCGCCGCTCCAGCAGGGAGGGGAAGAACGATCCGGTCCGTACCCTGGGGATCTTCAGGTCGAGGTCGCCGGCCCGGGTGGTCAGCAGCCTCTCGCGGTGGCCGTTGCGGCAAGTGATGTGCTGGTCAGAGTGCTCGCTGGGGGCGACGCCGATGACTTCGGTGGCCTCGGCCTCGATGAGTTCTTACAGGATGCGTTCGCACAGCTCCCGGATTGCCTCAACCCCGTCGGCTGCGCGTAGTGACTCCAGCAGCCGCATCAGGTCAGACTGGGACAAGGTCATCGTGTGCTCCTCTGGTTGAACTGGCCGTTCACCAGGGACTCGCGCGGTAGCCTGCTCCTTGTTCAGGGTGCAGGCACCGACAATGGGTGCACGCCCCGAGCAGAGACCCGCGCGTTACCCGACCACGATCAGCCAGACCACGGGAAGGGGCACCGTCAAGAAGCATGTGCTGAGGTGGTCAGGCCTGCGCCGTCCGTGATACGGCCTGTTCGAGAAGCTGGTACATGACCTCGGGGTGTCGGCTCTCGACCGGGGCCCACAGGGCGCGTGCTGTGTCGTCGTCCAGTTGGATGAAGCATGCCAGCAGCAGTGTGTGCTGCCGCCGCTGGAAGAGCAGCTGGCCGTGCAGACCGACGGTGGGGTCGGGGGCGAGGAGCGCGTTGTCCGGGGTGCTGTGGCGCACCGGCCAGCCGAGCACGTATCCGTCGGACTGGGCTGGACCGAGGTGCAGGCCGAGCGACGTCCATCCCTGCGTGAGGGCCTGCCGTGTGTCGGCGGGTGCGTCTTCCAGGACGGCTCGCGCCCATTGCTCGGCGGTGCGGTCGTGAGCTGGACCGACGGCGGCGAGCACCGCGTTCTCGTAGTCGATCCGGGCAAGTGTGCTGAGGGCATGCGCGGAGGGTGGCACCGGGACGTGGCGCACCCTGTCCGGGACCCGCGGATGGGGCGTGGAATCAACCATCGGTACTCCTCATTTGTGGCGTTGGAGTGTTGGCGAGCGCTTGCCAGCGCCGCCCGATCGCCGCGATCAGCGACGGGTACACGACCAGATGTCGAAACGGCGCGATCGCGGCCATGTAGGCCCTTCCGGACAGTCCGTTCGGCTTCACCAGGACTGCCATCTGGCCGTGGTACCCGCCGGTTCCGTCCGGCACCCAGCCGATATGCATCACCCCGTGCATGGTCCGGTTGGCCACCTCTGCGGCCCACTCGTCCCTGAGCAGGTACAAGGAGGTGAACCGGGACGCAGGGGACTCCGGGCCCGGTGCCTCGCGCAGGTCCGGTGGCATCCGATCGTGCAGTGACCCAACCCGCGTGCCCACGTCGGCACCTGATGTGTCCCAGCCGAGCAGCGCCCCGATCTTCCACCGGAGCGCCCAGAGCGTGCGAGCGGCAGGAGACCAGTTCGACGACGGATCACCCGAGGCCATCAGCGCCACCAGTCGGGAGAGGTCGTCCGGACCGCCCGGCGTCGGGAGCGCCCAGACGTCTTCGAGTCGGAAATCGCCGGTGAGCTCGTGGATGCGCCACGGCTGGGATGTGTGTGCGGTGTTCGGGAGTCTCATGAGCGAACCCCATCCATACAATTGTGTATGGATGAAAGGTAGCCGCCGTACGGTGGCAGGGGGAAGACGAAGACTCTGTGACGGACGAGACAGACGAGGAGAAACCAATGGCGGCACCGACACGCACCCCCCGCAGCACGTGGATCGAAGCCGGGCTACGAGCCCTTGCTGCGGGCGGTCCGAACGCTGTGCGGGTCGAGCCGCTGGCCAAAGCGCTGGGCGTGACCAGAGGCGGCTTCTACTGGCATTTCAAGGACCGGGGCGCACTACTGGAGGAGATGCTCGACACCTGGGAGCGGATGAGCATCGACGAGGTGATCGAGCGCGTCGAGACCGAGGGCGGTGACGCCAGGGAGAAGGTACGGCGCGCGGGCGCACTCACCTTCTCCGACACCCTGCTGCCGATTGACCTCGCTGTCCGTGACTGGGCCCGGCGCGATCCGGCGGTCGCTGAACGCCTCCGACGCGTCGACAACCGCAGAATGGACTACGCACGCTCGCTGTTCAGCATCTTCTGCAGCGACCAAGACGAAGTCGAGGCCCGCAGCCTGCTCGCGTTCTCACTCGCCGTCGGCAAACACTTCCTGGCCGCCGATCATGGCATACGCAGCCGCGCCGACGTGCTCGACACGGCCACCAGGCTGCTCTTGACCGTGACCTCGACCGGAGACCTCGGCGCCCACGGCCACGTCGATGCCGACTCCGGATAATCGCTGTTACGTGCCTGGTTCGCCACCACACAGACCGTGATCAGCGACCACGGCCCCAACCCACCACCGCCAACCACACACGAGTTCGTCAGAGACCAAGGTCCCGTCCGGATCGGGACCCGCACAGCACAGCGCACAGGGCGTCCAGACGTAACTCATGCGGGCGCCCTTTCCCGTAACCACCAACAGGGAGTAGCCCGCGCTGCTCTAGGACCGGGGAGTCAGGCGGATCGGCGACGCCGGTGGTAGGCGCAGGTCAGTGCCAGCGTGATCGGGCCCGACAGCATCACGGGGCTGATGCACGCACGCGCCAGCACCTTCCCACCCATCGCTGAAGTCGAACTCGTGGAAATCCAATAGACCGAACCAGGCGAGCGGCATGGTGTCCCACAATGTGCCCAAGCCCAGGCCACCCAAGGACGCGGGAATGATCGCGGCGAGCGGCGCAATTCGCCGACCGCCGAACAACGGGACCCAGGCCGATACGATCTCGCCCCACCCGCTGACCAGGCCGGTGCACAGCAGGGCCAGCGCCTGGTGAGCAAACTGAGCCCGACGACGTACCCCAGGGCTCACCACGGAAGAAGCCCTGGCGGTTGTATAGCCCCCATCCTGAAGTTGAAGGCAAACAGCCGACGCCATGGACACTGCGGCAGTACGACGAACGGCAAGGCCCTGGCGAGCCGGAGAGCCCAGCGCAGGACCGGACGCTCGGTATCGGCCGGAGTGAGCTTGATTGGCATGACTCCAATGTCGCTGGACCTCGATGACGGGGCGTCGTCCGCGCGGACGATCATGGCCCCTCGTGGGAGCTACCTCCTGCTCGTCCTGGCGGCAGACGGTCTCCAACGGCTCGGGGCAGCACTCCCACGATCGCGTGGGATTCTCCTGGAACGGCGTGAACCTGATGCGCAACAGTCCTTGGTTCTATCGGCGTGGCGTTCCCGAGGCGACGCAACGTTCGCCAAGGGCAGTCCCGTCGCCCTCAGCGGGGGTCGTCGCGATCACCGCACCCAGCGGTTGGCGTGTCAGTTGGTGCGGCTGCCGGCCGACTGCACGTGTGCGCGGCCTGCATCTTCGCCTGGTCACGGCTACACCACTCGGCGGGACATGACCAGCGCAGGGGATCAGGCGGCGGACGCGCGGATGCCCGTGGACGCGAGTCGGGCTTGTTCAGCCGCAGAGGTACGGGGCTTTGGTGGCTCTCTCCTTGTGACATTCAGTGACCTATTGGGCTGCTGGCGTCGAGGTGTCCGGGCGGGGCGGAGTTCGCCGGGCGGGGCCGCGCAGCGCCGGCCACCGCATGCTCCGACCAGAGGCGGATGTGCGAGCGGACGTCCTGCCCGTCCCAGAGCGACGACATGAAGATCACGTTGCTTGGCACCGGATTCGGGCAGGCGCACGTGCCGCGGACCCGGGTTCACGAGGCGAGTTCGCGTTCCAGCGGGGTGCGGTACGCCGGGGTGAAGCGACCAGGCCTGGCCGACCACCAGCGCGAGCCGGCGGCGGCAGGAGTTCAGCGGCCACTGCAGGTGCACGTTGTCGGCGACGCCACACAGGAACCCGAGCGGCACGGGAGCCGCCAAGGCGGCGTCGGTGCTGTTGGAACCGCCCGGTCAGCTACGGATGGACGCCCGCTGTCACATTCCCTCGTCTTGGCACGTCATCCGGAGGGACCACAGAACACGGTCGATGTGACCGGATCGCCGACGAGGCGCATGAAACGAACGAGGAGAAGGCAATGTTGAAGAACCTGATGTATGTGACGGTTTATGTGACCGACCAGGACCGGGCTCTGGCGTTCTACACAGAAAGTCTCGGACTGCAGAAGCGAGTCGATTACCCGGGTCCTGACGGGCGCTTCCTGACGGTCGCTCCGGGCGATGGCCCTGTCGAGATCATCCTGTGGCCGGGCGGCACGGGGCATGACCCGGGGGTCGAGGGCGCGGAGTCGGGCATCGTGCCGGGTCCGATATTCCTCGAGTCCGACGACCTGACCGAAGAGTTCAAAGTGCTCCAGTCGCGCGGCGTCAAGTTCGCCGATCCCGAACCGGTCCCCTATCCCTTCGGTGTTCGCATCACGGCATTCGATCCCGACGGTAACCGGATCGAGCTTCGTCAGCGGAGCCGAGGCCGGAGCAGCGACAGCTGACCACCGCACGGCGGAGCCGGGCGCCCGAAGGGCCCGGCTCCGCCGCCGGTTACAGCGGGAGCGACGGTGGAAGCAGAGCCGCCTCGCACCTGGAAGTGGTGGAGTACCGCCAGGAGCGGCCGCCCGCTGTTCCTGGTTGGCCAGGGCTGCCGTGCGGCCGCCGTGCGGCTGCCGTCCGTGCCCGGCTCTGGCCGGGCTTGACAGGTCGGCATGGGCCCTGGGGTCAGTCCCCCATCAGCATGTGGAAGGGGCCGACCTCGTGCACGCCGATCATGAGGGCCACACCCAGCGCCGCAGTTGACCAGGGCCTGTCCTACGGCAGCGCAACACCGTCGAGCGCTGCATCACCAAGCTCGCGAGCTGTGCGGAACTTGCACGCGATCGCCTCGATCACCTGACGGTGATTCCGCCACCGCCCGCCCCGCTTCGGGGTCCGGTCCGGCAGCAACGGTGCAATCCTGGCCCATTGGTCATCACTCAACGACACACCAGACCAACGATCTGGTGATCCGAAACGCGCGACCCCAGTGAGGTCGTCATGGCCCTCAGGCCAGGTCCGTCCTCGGGTCCACGGACCAGTGGTTGGTCCTGAAGATCTGCCCGGCGAAGGTCACGTCGGTCTCGGAGACAAAGCGGAAGCCGAGCGAGCTGCAGATGCCGTTCGAGGCGGCGTTGCCAGTTGCCGGGAAGGCGTGCACGACTCCCCATCGGTCCTCGTCCCTGGCCTGCTCCAGGAGAGCGCGGACGGCACGCTTGCCCAGCCCTTGCCCCTGGAACTGAGGCAGAACCATCCAGCCGATCTCGGAGATCGGTCCGTCATCGGTGTTGTGGGACCAGAGGGTCACTGTCCCCGCCACCACCTCGGGGGTGGCAGGATCGGGGACGATCATCTTGAACCAAGCAAGGTCGGCCGCTGCCTGCTCGGCATCCCGTCGGACCTTGGCCTCCATCTCCTCGCGCGGCTGGGGCCCGCCGAGGTCGGCCATCATGCCGGGATCGCATCGCATCCGGACATAGGCATCGACATCGTCCGGGCAGACGTTGCGCAACCTCACTGGCCCCTCCTCGCGTTCACCGAGAATCGTCGCACAGCATCGATCACACGCAACTGCACTGTCGGGCGAGGCCCAGCTCGCTCCGTCAGTTGGGCCGACCGAGCATCGCGGGCGCGCGAGCCGCTGCAGGTGCGTCTGCGCGCGGGCTCGATCCGCAGGAGTCTCACGCACCAGGTGATAGGGGTTCTCGAAGTACACCTGCCAACGGTCCGGATCCGGCATGGCCATCTGCGCCCGCAGGTCCCGCTGTGTTGTCACCAGCGACTGCATGGCCTCCCAAACTGATAAGCCCGGGCCGGCCCGCCAGCCACTGATCGCGAAACCTGCGGTTGGACAGGACGACTCTCCGCCATCGGCATGCGATGGCGGCAGGCGTGCAGACGGGCAGCGGGGCCCGGCAGAGTGTTCCTGTCCGGCCTCGCTGGCGTGCTGCGGTGGAAGGCTTGGCCTCTCCTGGAGGTCAGACCTGCACCTGGGGTGGCAGGATCAGGGGATGTCCGTCATGAGCAAGCTGCAGATCAAGCCTGGTCAGAGTGTCGCAGTACTGGGCAAGCCCGACGACGTCCACCTTGACGTCGAGGCTGCGGAGGACGCGGCCTCGGCCGATGCGGTGCTCGTCTTCGTGACCGCCTCCGGTGACCTTCTACGGGCGGATGCGCAGGCGGCGCTCGCCGCCGCGCAGCGCGATGCTCTCGCCTGGGTGGCCTACCCCAAGGGCGGGAAACTCGGAACGGATCTGAACCGCGACACCCTGGCTGCCGCACTTTCCGAACAGGGCGTGCGACCCGTGCGGCAGATCGCCATCGACGACACCTGGTCGGCGCTCCGGTTCCGCCCCGGCAACTGATCTTCGGCAGCACTTCACAAGGCGGTGGTTGCCGTGCCGCCGCAGCGACTGCCGGCTCAAGGCGGGTTGGACGGTTGCTTCACGGCGGCCGGCTCCGGACTCCCGAGCGGGCCCGCGAGCTCGACACCGAGAATGCAGAAACGGATCCTCCGGCCTCGTCCCGCTCAGCCACCTCGAGCCACCGTCTCACCCAGCGCCGGCCGGCCCCCGTCCACCTCGTCCTGCAATGGTCACACTGCCGATGCCACCGACGACACCACGCCCGTGTCAGCCGCTACAAACGAGGCGGCCACACACCGCCAGAACCTGCCCGACCGTCACAGCAAGGACCGTTGCACTACCAGGGCGTGTCCGACGGGTCGGGCCGCTGACTCCAGGCTTCGTCGCGTCCGCTCTCCTGACGTTGCCACCCCACCCAGGGCGTCCCCCGCCGCCCCCGCTCTCCGCAACTGAGCGCGCCCGGGGGGTAGCCCTATCTGGAACTGGGCGGGTAGCACGATCGTCCCGCGCGGTCGTATCCGGAGATGCTGGGGCCATACGCCGCTGGTTTCCCAACAATCCCGTAGGAGTTGGCTCGTGCGTGAGCAGGCATGGCAGACGTTTCGTTCGTCCGGGCGGCGGTGTGGTCGGCGCAGAACCGTGCCGGCCGCGGTCGCAGTAGTCGTCGGCGTCATGACGATGGGCGCCCTTGCCCCGTCCGCGGCGTCTGCCACCGCCAGGCCGGACACCCTCCAAAAGGGTCTGAACGCGCTGGTGCACACCGACGGCGTGCCCGCCGCGCTGGCGAGCGTCACAGACCCTGACGGCCACACCCGCACCTACACCGCGGGGGTCGGCGACCTGGCCACCGGCGCCAGGGTGCCCCGGGACGGTCAGGTGCGCATCGGCAGCAACACCAAGACGTTCACCGCGGTGGTCGTGCTGCAACTGGTCGGTGAAGGCAAGATCGGCCTTGACGCCCCGGTCGACACCTATGTGCCCGGCCTCGTCCACGGGGAGGGGATCGACGGACGCCACATCACCGTCCGCCAACTACTCCAGCAAACCAGCGGACTTCCCAACTACAGCAACTACCTCAGCGACGACATCCGCTACTACGGCCCCCGCGAACTCCTCGACCTCGCTCTCCAGCACAAGGCCGACTTCGCTCCGGGCACGAATTGGGCCTACAGCAACACGAACTACCTGGTGGCCGGCCTGATCGTTCAGAAGGTCACCGGCCGCCCCCTCGCCGAGGAGATCGACCAGCGAGTCATCAAACGCATCGGATTGCACGACACCTACTTCCCCGCCCCCGGCGAGGTGACGATCCGGGAGCGCCATCCCAGGGGTTACTACCAGGATTCGGCAGGCGCGCCTCTGGTCGACGCCACGGAATGGGACCCTTCCTGGGCCTGGGCCGCGGGCCAGATGGTGTCCACCAACTCCGACCTGAACCGATTCTTCACCGCGCTGCTGGACGGCCGGCTTCTCCCGAAGGCTCAGCTCGACCAGATGCGCACCACCGTCCCCGCCCGTTACCCCTTTCCCGCTGGTGCCCGTTACGGGCTGGGACTCGTGAGCACGCCGCTGTCGTGCGGCGGTGTGTACTGGGGCCACGGCGGCAGCATGACGGGATACGAGACCCGAGGCGGCGCCACCGAGGACGGCCGTGCCGCCGACGTCGCCGTGACCACGCAGCCAGGCCAGGCGGCCAAGGGGCACATGGACGGTGTCGTGGACACAGTCCTGTGCCGGTGAACCGTGCCTCCCAAGGAGTGCCCGACGGCTCGCTGACGGTGCCGAAGCCGGATCGACGCGCGAGTCACCGTGCCGTGCGAGACGTACGCCCTCTTGTCGTACCTGGTCGCCGCGGCACGGGATCCCTTCAGCGCGTCGACTGTCCGCCCGACTTCGCTCCAGCGGGCGTGGCGCGCTCGGTCGAAGCCGGTGGGCCTGTCGCCCCGGTTGCCGCGGCGTCGACGGTTGGCTGGTTGGTCCCGGCGCTCGGGGGTGGGGCGCGAGATCTGCTTGCCGCAGAAGCGGCGATTTCGATGTGAGCTGTACGCGTTGCCTCCACACAGGTGGGACGGACGTGCCCGCGGGTGACCTCCGGTGGGGCGCGGGACGCGGATGCGTTCCAAGACCGGGATCAACTGCGGGCCGTCGCCCCACTGCCCGGCCGTGAACATGGCGACTAGCGGTCGGCGCCAGCCCTCACGGACCAGGGGAACCTTTGTCGCAAGCCCGCCACGTGAGCGGCCGGCCGCTTCGTCGGAGCGATGCATGGTGGGTCGGCAGCGTCGCCGTCCGGGTATCCGCGCCGGCCGATGGCGGTCTCCGGCGGCATGCTGGTGACCACGACACAGGGTGGAGTCCACACCGACCACAATCCAGTCGATCCGGCCTTCTGCATCCGCGTCGGCCTGGACAGCACGCGGGACCCGGTCCCATGTTCCGTCCGCCGACCATCGCCGATGACGATCATGAAAGGTCTTCCACCTGCCGAATCGCGCGGGCAGGTCCCGCCACGCAACACGGGTCCGAACCCGAGAGAGAATGCCGTTGATGCCGGTACGGTGGTCCTTCCAACGCCCACCCCGACCCGAGTCCTTCGGAAGGTGCGGCTCCAGCCGAGCCCACTCTCGATCAGAGGATCGCCCCACCTCATACCCAGACCGACCGACCCGCCATTGGGTTCGTCACCCGACCTATCGGGCAGACCCTGGGGCTTCACAGCCCGGCTGAGCGGGAGGGTTTGGCCCGCAGGGTAGCGAGAGGGCCTCTGACCCGCGGTGTTCTCGGTCGAAGCACTACGACTGGCGCGTAACGGTCACTGCCCCGTCAAGAGGTTCTCGACGAAGATGTGGCAGAGGATGTCGAGAACGATCTGGCGGCTCCGTCTCATGTGCGGATGCGGCCACCATGGCCGTACCGCACCAAGGAGGCTGAGGATGACGATCCAGCGGATGGACAACGTCCTCATCGTTGTCGACGACCTTGACGCTGTTGTTTCGTTCTTCGTCGAGCTTGGCATGGAGCTGGAGGGCAAGGCGCCGATCGAGGGACGTTGGGTGGAGCGTGTCATCGGGCTCGACGACGTCCGACAGGACGTCGCCATGCTGCGGACCCCGGACGGCCACGGCCGGATCGAGCTGGCGATGTTCCACTCACCGAAGGCGATCAGCACCGAGCCGAAGGACGTGCCGACGAACACCCTGGGCATTCGTCGCATCATGTTCGCCGTTGACGACATCGAGGACGTCGTCGCCCGCCTGCGCACCCACGGCGCCGAACTCGTCGGCGAACTGGCGCAGTACGAGGACAGCTATCGGCTCTGCTACGTCCGCGGCCCCGAGGGCATCGTCGTCGGACTGGCCGAGCAGCTCAGCTGAAGGCTGCGGAAGAGACCGCGTCCCCAAAAAGCCATCCGGGCATCCGCGCCCGAGAGGTGCGCTGGACCGCCGGTCGCGTACAACCCGCGAGCCCACCGCTCGCCTGACGACCAGGTACCCGGTGCCATTCGGACTTCGGGCCATCCACCGCGCCTCCGAGGGCTACCGCGGCGAAGCCAGGACCGACGCCAAGCACGCGGCTGTCATCGCGGACCAGGCCCGGATCCGCCGCGATCTGCGTCCCTTACCCACCGGCGACGAGACTGTGACCGACCTCAAGATCCTCACCAGCCGGCGGATGGACCTGGCCGCCGACCGCACCCGCACCGTCAACCAGCTCCGGTCCCATCTCACCAGCATTTTCCCGGGGCTGGAGCCAGGCGCCTTGAGACCTGGCTGCGCAACCGCAGCGTCGGTAACGCGGTGATGGGCCGCAACCGGCAGGTCGGCGAGGTCGACCAGCTCATCAAGACCCGGTTTCGTCAGCACCACACCTCCGACGTGATCACCACGTATGCCGAGCCTGGGCGTCATCCTCGGCGCCGAGTTCCTGGCCGCCGCCGACGGCGACATGGCCCTCTTCGGCACTCCCGACCGGCTCGCCGACTTCGGCGGGATCGTCGGGCACCACGGGACTCCGGGAAGTTCAGCGGCAACATCGGGCGCCCCCAGCGATACAACCGCAGGCTTCAACGCGTCTTCCACACCTCAGCGTTGTTCAGCATCCGAAGATGCGAGGAGTCCCGCCAGTTCTACGATCGCAAGGGAGCCGAGGGCAAGCACCACACCCAGGCCGTCATGGCACTCGCCCGCCGTCGGGTCAACGCTTCCCTGGGCTCTCCTGCGCGCCAGACAACGCTACGAGCTCACACCGCTGATGGCCCGCACGGCATGACAAACGGCGTGAGGAATCGATGGCAAAGGGTGGGTCATGGGAAAGCTGACAGTGCGTGCGCTGCGCGCCGTGCTCGTGGTGGTGCTCGCCGGCACCGTGTTCGTACAGGCAGGGATGGTGTGGGCGTTGGCCACCGACCCGGAGGACGGGTCGCTCCCGCTGACCCCGCTGCGCATGATCACGATCCTGGGCATGGTGTCGGCCCAGGCCGCCCTGGTCTGCATATGGCGGCTGGTGACGATGGTGCGACGCGGAACCGTGTTCTCCCACGCCGCCTTCCGGTACGTGGACGGGATCATCGGCGCGATCGTGGCGGCCGCTCTCGTGTGGTTCGCGGTCACGGCCATCAATGCGCCGGGCCAGCGGGACGACCCGGGCGTCACCGTCATCATGGGCGGGGTCGGCGTGGCCATCCTGGGGGTCGCGCTCATCGTGCTCGTGCTGCGGATGCTGCTCGCCCAGGCCGTCGCGCGAGACGTCGAAGCAGCCAAGATGGAGGACGGAGTTGGACGAGGTGATGTGATGCCGATCGTCGTCGACATCGACGTGATGCTGGCCAGGCGGAAGATGTCCGTGGGCGAGCTCGCGGAACGTGTCGGCAGCACGCCCGCCAACCTGGCGGTACTCAAGAACGGCCGCGCCAAGGCGGTGCGCTTCGCGACTCTCGCCGCGCTCTGCGAGGTGCTCAAGTGCCAGCCGGGCGACCTACTGCGCTGGGAGGCCGAGGGCGCCGGAGGCGGATGACGGGTCCCGCGAACCCGTGACGTTCTGTCGGTTCGAAGGGTCCCGGGAACGCGACAGGCGCGGGCTTCCAAGATCATGGGATTCCGCCCCGCCGAAACCCTGGATCGGCAGGAGGCGTGCCGCGCACGGACCGCGGCACGACGAAGCTGGGGAACCAGGTATTTTTGCGCTCCCGTTCGCCGTTTTGGACCCTCTATCTTTTTCCCAATCGCTTCTGCACGGCGCCGGCTCATCATTGACGGCCGATAGGCGTGCGGTCATGTTCCTGGTTCCACAGCAGGAATGTCTCTGCAGGCGCCGTGTCTCGGTCAACACATAAGGAACCAAGCGAAACTGGAGCCTTCATGATCTCCGGAAAATGCAGACCCGGGCGCATTCCCCTCCGTGTGAAGTTCTTGGTGACTGTCCCGGCATGCCTCCTCCTCCTCACTCCCCTTACGACCCCCAAGGCGCAGGCGGTCGGCACCGACGCCGGCCTGCCCAACGTAATGATCATCTCCGCGCAGTCGCGCCGAGCCCTGAGCTTCGAGAACACCGCGGACGCCACTCAGACCGTGACCACCTCGGCGGACCTCATCACCGCCCACGGTTCGGACGCGCCGCTGAATGCGGTGGGCCTCGGCTCGCAGAGTTGGCAGCTGGTGCCGAACGATGACGGTTCCTTCCGGATCCGCAGCGACGCAAGCCGGAAGTGCCTCGATCAGGCATGGTGGAACTGGCGGGTGGGCATCACCTACGACTGCCGGGGGCAGGACACCCAGAACTGGTACATACAGCCGGCGAGTGGCAGCGGCCATGAGACGAAATGGCTGATCAGGCGCGTCAAGGACGACAGCTGCATGGATCTCCTCGACGAAAGGGACTACGACTCGGCATGGGTCGGCGAGTATGGCTGCAAAAGCCCTCTCGCCCCCAACCAGGAGTGGTACATCACCACAGCCAATGCCCCGTCCAACGCTGATGGCAGCCTGGGGCTGGTGACGGGCCAGGCCGACTCCCTGAGCCAGAAGCTGTATACCCTCGCCTTCGACTATGCCGTCACCCAGTGCGGAAACAATGAGGAGTTGTGCGATTTCCGCAAGACGTCGGAGTCGCCGATCACTGTCACGGACTGCAAGGTCCTTGGCTCGATGAACAACACACAGGCGACCACGTCGAATCCGCTGACCGTCAGCTCGTCGCACACCGAGACGTGGGGCAACAGCGTGGGCACCGAGGTGAGTACGGCCTTCGAGAACACCTTTGGGCTGCCACTCGTCGGGCAGACCAAGGTCACCGTGACGCTGAAGTTCGCCTACTCACACAACTGGGGCGCTTCCGACACGAGCACGAAGACCGACACGCTCAATGTTCCAGCCGGAAACTGGGGTGTCATCATGCAGGGAACCCTGGGAGTAGTGGTCACCGGAGATTGGACGTTCTACAACCTCCCCGGTGGTGCCTCGTGGCACGTCACCGGGACCCACAGCATTCCGCTTCCGCAAGGGTCGGACAACTCGTTCGCGCCGTTCGTGCACTACACAGGCACGACGTATCCGTCGAACACGCACGACTGCGGGACACCGACCGCTTCAGCCGACACCACCGTCACCGCTCCGGCGCAACCCGGCAGCAGTGCCAACCCGCCGGCGCAGCCCAGCTCCGGTTCCAACCCACCGGCGCAACCTCCCGCCAGCGGCACGCCGTGCCTGACGCTGGACGGGTCCGACCGCCTGGTCAAGGGGGAGTGCTCCACCGGCTCCACACCACTGCAGGCCCACGCCGACGGCACCGTCCATCAGGCAGACCTGTGCCTGAGCGTGGACAATTCGCTCACGATCCACGGCCATCCGACCGTACTTCCCGTCCCCTGCGACGGTAGCGACTACCAGGTGTGGAGGCTCCGTCCGGACGGCGCGGTGGAGAACGCGGGCAGCCACGACTGCCTGACGGAGTCGGGGTCCGACACCGGGCACATGCTGTACCTGGACGACTGTGCCCGGGCGACCCGCCTGGCGAACTACTGGCCCGCCCCTCCGAGAATCTGAAGCACCACATGTGAACGGTCCCGCCGCTGCGTGACTCCGGAACCGGACGGGCCGGGCACCGACCGCCGTCGGTGTCCGGCCCGTCACGTTCTCGGGACTGGTCGGCCCGGGTGGGTCAGGGGAACTGGGTGATCTTGGACAGCGTGGTGCTCGTGCCCGAGGTGGGGGCGCCGATGTCGTTGACGACGTGGGCGTACTGGCCCTTGCCGCCCAGGGAGATGACCTGGATGTCGTGCAGCTTGACCCCCGATTTCACCGGTACCTGGAAGCCGTGTGCCTGCACGATGGACGGGTCGGACGTGTAGTTGCGGTAGCTGCCGAGGCCTCATGCCTCGTGTTGGTTCACCGTGTCCGCGACCTTGCAGGCCGCGTATCCGACGATGCTGTCATGGGTGATGCGGCGGCGTTCGGGGCGTCGCACGCCTTCTCGTTCTGGAAGAAGATCGTGCGGCCGCGTTCACCGCTTCACAGCACGTCGTACTTCCCAGATACCTTCGACCGGTTGAGGTCGGGAGCGTAGGTAGGCAGCGGGATGATGGTGAGCCAGTCCTGTCCCGCCGCCCACTGCCGTAACGCCACGCTGCGATCAACGTTGAGGTTGTCCCGGATGACCACGATGGGCCCACCGGTTGGAGGTAGGCCCGCACGATCAGGTCTCGGTAGTCCTGCCAGGTGAAGCCCCGGTGATCACCTCGCAGGTACCCCTGGACGCGGGGCCGGTAGATCAGCCAGCTTCGTTCACCGGTCTTGTAGCAGGCCAAGGCGGCCAGTGTGACGCGCCATTGAAGCGGACGGCAAGAGTGTGCCCGCGAGGAGCCCACGTGCGGCCGCGGTGCGACGTCATCGAGACAGCGGCCTCGTCCTCGAAGACGAGCCGGGCCCCGAGCGCCGCAGCAGTGGCTTTGCCGACGGCCAGGTCTCCTTGATCCATCCCGCGACGGCGCGTCGTTGCGCTCGATGGCTCGCCGTGCCGGCCGCTGGGAGGACCAGCCGTGGCTGCGCAACAGTTCCCACATGCCACGGCCGGACAAGTCGATTCCCAGCACGTGCACGAGCTGCACCTGCATCCGTGCAAGCGTCCACCGCTCGTCCGGCCCCCGTGGAGAACAGCCCCTCTGAGCAGCTCCTCCTCGAGCGCAGCGAACTCTTCCTCGCCCACCTAGCGAGCCTTGGCCGGCCCGGAACAGCGCAGGCCCTCTATGCCATTCTCGCGCCAGGACCGCCTCCGGCGTTCCACCGAACGCCGGCTGACGCGCAGGTCCTTGGCGATGACCGTGTTCTTCTCGCCACGCCCGAAGCCTTCGGCAGCCGGCATGCGAATCCGCTCTCGCGCCGTCTGTTCATGAGGCCGGAGACCGCCCCCTTGCACATACCGCATAGCACCGGCACACCGCGACGATGGCTCAGCGTCACCCCCGACACCCCTTCGAAAAGGTCAGGAACAGGCCGCACTCCACCCCGCAGCCATCCTCAAATGGTCCCGCAGATGGCCAAGGACGCGGAATTTAGGGCTCCGGGGCCGGCATGTCAAGCCCCGACATTACGCCGCTTGACCCAGCCCGGAGTCCTGTGCCCCAATTGAG